>NZ_JAZKRY010000058.1:0-19085 GCF_036626355.1 Halolamina sp.
TTCGACACCGTCGATGCAACGATTCGCAGTAATCACTATGAGGGTCTGATTGGTTTAGGCGCTCCGTTCCGGGCGCAGGTATCCGGCGTCGGACGCTCCCGAGTCAGGCGACGTCGCGCTCCTTTTTCAGCCCGCGGAGCAGGTCCTGCCGGGTGACGATGCCGACGAGTTCGCCGTCCTCGATGACCGGCACGCGGTTGATGTCCCGCTCGGTGTCGGCCAGCAGCGCGAGCAGGTCGTCGATGTCCGCGTCCGGGCCGACCGTGACCACGTCGGTACTCATCACGTCTCGGATGGGGTCGTCGACGTGGGCCGCCAGGTCCAGGCCGAGGTCGAGGTCGGTCCAGGAGGCGTCGATGGCGTAGGTCAGCGTGTCGACGAACGGTGGGAGCCCGATGGGAATCCAGAGCACCCGGTCCTCGGTCTCGAACAGGTCGACCAGGTCGCCCTCGGTGACGACGCCGACCACCTCGCCGTCCTCGACGACGGGGAATCCGCTGAAGTCCACGTCCGCGAGCCGGCCGAGCACGTCGCCGACCTCGTCGTCGGGGGAGACGGTCTCGACGTCGTACGTCATTACGTCTGCCGCGTTCATAGCCAGAGGGTTGGCCGGGGGCCACGTGAACGTTGCTGGTCGACGGTGGGACAGACGAAGCAGGGGTCGGCGGAGCGACTACTCGCTCCTGCGGACCACCGCAGTATGACCGAATCGGTCGCCCAGGCGCTGGCGTCGAGAGCTCAGCGCGAGCGCGACGAACCCCACGAAGTAGAAGCCGATGGAGTCCACGGCCCGGAGCAGGTTCCGAACCACGACGCCACGGAGCCCCACCCGGTCACCGTTCTCGGCGATGACGACGATACCGGTGAGCAGTTTCCCCGGCGTCGCACTCAGCGTCGCCTCGAAGACGATGGCGTAGGTTGCCCAGAGGCCAACGCCGACCACGAACCAGAACGCGGAGTAGTCGTGCAACACGAGCAGCGGCGCGAACCCCAGTACGGAGAAGACGTACCAGAGGTAGAAGCCGATGATGACCGCCGGCGCGAGGCTCGCGCGGTTATCGAGGCCAAGCCCACCGAACGTGACCATCCCCGCATACAGGATGGCGAAGACGATCACGGAGTCGATCAGCGTGGCGGCGATGCGGCGGCCGATGACCGCTTTCTCGGTTCCCGTGGCGCCCGGTCCTGTGTCGTCGGTATCGGAGGGAGACTGACTCATTCGAACCGGAGTCGTTCCTCCGCCTCGGTGTCCGTCGGCCCGCTCAACAGCATCTCCTCGACGCTGCGGGCTTCGTACACTTCGAGGTCTGCGACGCCGCTCGCCACGTAGTACGACTCGACGGGGGGGAGCTCCGGCAGGTCACCGGAGACGCGCACCTGGATCGTGGTTTCTGGCCAGAGCCGCGGGAGCGGCTTGCACTCCTCGCTCCCCTCCAGCGGCGTCGGCGCGCCGTCCGCGGGGCCGGCAGCGACAGTAACCTCGCCGAACTCCGGCAGCGACGTCGACCACCGGAAGAACAGCCGCGCGCCAAGCTTTCCGGAGCGGAACTTCTCGGGATAGCGATGGTCGGCCGCGTAGCCGACCAGTTTCGCGGTGTGGACACCGGTGTCGAGGTGGAGCGTCTCCTCGACGTAATGGATCGCATCGGAGTCCCGGCCAGCCAGATGGCAGGCGTAGCCCGCAAGCACGCGGGTCGCGAGCGAGCCGTCGCCGCCAGCGCTGGCTGAGACGGCGTCGTCGAACGCGTCGACTGCGCGGTCGAACTCCGCGTCCGCGACGGCCTCGGCACCGTGTACGAGCTTCTCTCGTGCCTCACCGTCGACGGGAACGCCCGAAAGCGTCTCCGGGTCGTGACTCACCATGAACGAGTAGACGGCCGCCTCGTCGGCCGGCATCGTCAGCACCGCCTCGTGGACGAGCGTCGCGCGAACGCCGTCCTCGACCAGCTCGGCTAACACGTCGTCCGCACAGCGCTCGACGAACCGTTCGCCTTCCTCGTCCAGTCCGTCGGTCGACGCGTTCTCCATCTCCGTTCTGAAGCGGTCCCGCTCGGCGACGTGGAGCGCCGCCTCGAACGCCTTCCGTACCGTTTCGCGGGAGGCGTCGTCCTCGAGCACACGGCGGCCGCCGCTGAGGTCCCGGAGCCCGTTGAGTACGAGCGTGCGGGAAAGCTGTGTCGAGGCCGCGCTCATGCGTCGCCCTCGGTGTCGATCCCGCTGATGTCGCCCGACGGTCCGCCTTCGGGCGTTCCCGGCTTCGTGTCGTCGTAGCGGTGGCAGACGACCCGCCGATTGCCCTCGGGGCCGGCTGACACCTCACGGGGGATATCGGACTCACAGACGCTCGTGTACACCTCGTCGAGTCGGTCACCGGCAGCGTCGTTCCCCTCGTCGACGAGCAGTTCGATGGCTTCCTGTACGTCGTCTCTGCTTGGCTCTGGGAGCTCCACCGTCTCGGCGTCAGTCACGTCCTCTCGGCGGATGTACTCCTCGTAGAGTGCGTCCCGAACCGACGCGTCGTCGGTCGGCTGGTCCTGGGCTTCGAGCTGGCTCCGAACGGCGTCGACGTCGATCCCCTCGTTGCGCAGCCGTGCCTTGAACCGGAGGAGGCGACGCCACTCCTGTTGGGTGCCAACCCAGTCCTCCGTCGGAATGACCCGCGGACAGCGCGGGTGGAACCGACAGCCTGTCGGCGGGTCGATGGGCGTCGGGACGTCGCCCTCGAGCGGGATCCGCTCGCGTTCGACCGTCGGGTCAGGCACTGGAATGGAAGAGAGCAACGCCTGTGCGTAGGGATGCTCTGGGTTGTCGAACAGCTCGTCGGTGCCGGCTGTCTCGACGATTTCGCCGAGATACATCACCGCGACGCGGTCGGTAATCCGGCGGATGACCGAGAGGTCGTGGCTGATGAACAGCATCGTCAGGCCCATCTCCTCCCGGAGATCGTCGAGGAGGTTCAGAATCTTCGCTTGGACGCTCACGTCGAGCGCGCTGGTTGGCTCGTCGGCGACGATGAGCTTCGGCTCGACGGCCAGCGCGCGGGCAATGGCGACCCGTTGGCGCTGCCCACCCGAGAACTCGTGTGGGTGGCGGTCGAGCATGTTGCGTGCGAGACCCACGCGCTCCAGCAGATCACCGGCCCGGTCGATGCGCTCCTGCTTGCTGGCACCGATGTCGTGGATGCTCATCGGTTCGACGAGCGTCTTCTGCACCGTGTATCGGGGGTTGAGCGAGGCGAACGGGTCCTGGAAGATCATCTGGGCCTCGCCCCGGAATGCCCGGAGTTCGTCGTCGTTGTACTCCGTGATGTCCCGGCCCTGGTAGCTGACGGTTCCGCCGGTCGGCTCAAGCAGGCGGAGCGCGGCACGGGCCAGCGTCGACTTCCCGCAGCCGGACTCGCCAACGAGGCCGAGGGTCTCTCCCTCGCGGATGTCGAGGGTGACACCGTCGACAGCGCGAACCTGCGTCGGCGAGCGACCCGGCAGCAGGTTCGTGACCCAGTCGCCCTCCTCGAAATACTTCTCCAGTCCGTCGAGCCTGAAGAGGACGGTATCGGTGTCCGCTGGGGCCGGCTCCGTCACTGATTCCATACTCATTGTGGATCCTCCCAGATACAGGCAGCGTAGTGGTTCTCGTCGACCTCACGGAGTTTCGGATCGACCGAGTGACACTCGTCGACTTCGTACGGACACCGCGGCGCGAAGTGACAGCCGTCGGGTGTGTTCGCGAGATTCGGCACCTCGCCACCGATGGGCTCGAGCTCCTGGTCAGCTTCCGCCGGGTTGGGGACACAGGAGAGTAGCCCCTTCGTGTACGGGTGGCGCGGGTCCGCGAACAGCGACTTCACGTCGGCGTACTCCACGATCCGGCCAGCGTACATCACTGCGACGCGGTCACACACCTCGGCGACGACGCCGAGGTCGTGGGTGACCAGCAGCACCGCCATCCCGATTTCGCGGTTCAGATCCCTGATGAGGTCGAGAATCTGTGCCTCGATGGTCACGTCCAGCGCCGTCGTTGGCTCGTCAGCGATGAGCAGATCCGGTTCGTTGGCGAGCGCCATCGCAATCATCGCACGCTGGCGCATCCCGCCGGAGAACTGGTGGGGGTAGTCCTCCACCCGGTCCTCCGGCGAGGGGATGCCGACCTGCCGCATCAGTTCGACGGACCGCTGACGGGAGGCAGCCATCTTCATGTCCTCGTGGACTCGCAGCGGCTCCCCGACCTGCCAGCCGATGTCGTAGACGGGGTTAAGCGCGCTCATCGGCTCCTGGAACACCATCGAGATGCGGTCGCCACGGAGCTGGCGCATCTCCTCTTCGGATTTTTCGAGCAGGTCCTCGCCGTCGAAGTTGATACTCCCCTGTGGGATGTAACCGGGGTCCTGAATCAGTCGCATCAGCGAGAGACTGGTGACTGATTTCCCCGAGCCGGACTCGCCGACGAGGCCGACGATCTCCCCTTCGTCGATGCCGAAGGAGACGCCGTCGGCCGCACGAACCGTGCCCGTCTCCGTGTCGAACCGCGTGTGGAGGTTCTCGACGGAGAGCAGCGCGTCCTCGCGGGCGATGAGTTCGTGCTCTTCGACCCCGGCTGGTGCCGATCGTGGACCGTGTTCCTGTTGTTCCTGGCTCATGCCTCGGGCCCTCCTTCGGTCGCCGAGCGCGGGTCGAACTCGTCGCGTAGCCCGTCACCTAGCAGGTTCAGCGCCAGGACAGTGATAAAGATCGCAATCCCGGGGAACGTGGAGATCCACCACTCCGCAGGGAGGTAGTTCCGCCCGGTTGCGATGAGCACACCCCACGTCGGCGTCGGCGGCTGGACGCCGAGTCCCAGGAAGGACAGCGAGGCCTCGAAGATGATGGCCGTCGCCACGTGGAACGTCGCCTGGACGAACACCGGCGCAAAGGAGTTCGGGATGACGTGTTTGAAGAGGATCCCCATATCCCCCAGCCCGGTGTTCTCTGCAGCTTCGATGTACTCCTCCTCCTTGATGGAGAGTACCTGCCCGCGTATCAGGCGGGCGTACTGTGGGGAGTAGACGATGCCGATGACGAGGATGACGTTCCGGATGTTCGGCCCCAGCGCGCCGACGAGCGCCAGTGCAATCACCAGCGCGGGGAACGAAATCATCACGTCCGTCACCCGCATCAGCGCCTCGTCGATCCAGCCGCCGGCGTAGCCGGCGACCGAACCGATGGGGACGCCGATAACCATCGCCAGCGCGACTGCGAACAGCCCGACGAGCAGCGAGATACGGGCGCCAGCGAGCACGCGGCTGAAGATGTCCCGACCCGTCAGGTCGGTTCCCATCGGGTGCGCGAGCGATGGCTCGACGAGGGCAGCGTTGTAGTTCGGCTGGACCGGGTCGTACGGCGCCAACGTGAACGGCTGGATTGGGACGCCGAACAGCTTGATTGGCTGGGCGAGTACCGCGGCCAGGACGATGACTACGAGTACCCAGAACGATACCTGCGAGGTACGGTCCAGCCGACCGTAGAGCTCCACCAGCCGCCGGCCACCGTCGGCGATGCGCTCGCCGAGGTCCGGCTGGCTGTACGTCCCACTCTGCGTTTCGCTTTCAGTCATATCTGATCCTTGGATCTAAGACGGCGTACATGAGGTCGACGAGCAGGTTCGCAAACACGAAAATCGTCGCGATGAACAGCACGATCCCCTGGATGAGCGGGAAATCCCGGTTGAGCACCGCCTGGAACAGCAGGCGACCGATGCCGGGCCACTGGAACACCTGTTCGACGACGATGGAGCCGTTGAGCAGGAAGCCGAGCTGCAGTCCCATGACCGTGAGCACCGGGATGAGCGCGTTTCGGAACGCGTGGATCATCACGACGGCCTTCGCTCGGACTCCCTTCGCACGGGCGGTTCGGACGTAGTCCTCGTTGAGCACCTCGACCATCGACGCGCGGGTCAACCGCGTCGTCAACGCCGAAAAGCCCAGACCGAGGACCGCACCGGGGGCGATAACGTGCCTGAGCCAGCCGAAGAAGTCCTGGTTCGGCGAGACGTATCCCCCGGCTGGTATCAACTGTGGGAGCCCGGTCGCGTTCGGTATCCACAACGCGAACAGCAGGATCACCATGATGCCCAGCCAGAAGGCGGGGATGGAGATGCCGGTGAAGGCAATGACGCGGCCGAGGTTATCGATCCACGTGTCCTTGTACACCGCGGAGGCCACACCGACCGGGATGGCGATGAACAGCGCGACCACGAACGCGACGATGGTCAGCTGCATCGTCGGCCAGATGGCGCCGGCCATGATGGTGGTCACTGGTCGCTGGTTGGCGTAGGACGTTCCCAGGTTGCCCTGGAGCGCGCTCCAGAGCCATTTCGCGTACTGGATGTATATTGGCTGGTTCAGCCCGAGCCGGGCCCGCAACGACGCGATCTGCTCCGGCGTCCGGGAAGCGGGGGGCAACAGCACCGCGACGGGGTTGCCCGGCACCAGCTTCAGCAGGAGGAAGACGACAGCTGTGACTCCGAGGAACACCGGAATCAACAGCAGCATTCGCTTCAGCGCGTATTTACCTAATCCCATATTTAGAGAGAGAGAGGAGAACGTTAGGCGCTTGCCTCTCCTTTCCAGACCGTTTCCAGATCGATCGCAAAGGAGGGGTAGGTGTTGAAGGACTGCACGTTGTTGCGGAACGCCTGGTTGACGTTCCACCAGACACCGTGTATCTGGGGCGTATCCTCCATAATCTGTTTCTGCGCCTTCGAGTAGAGCTCTTTGCGCTCCTCGCGGCTGGTCGCCTTGCGAGCGTCCTCCAGCCATCCGTCGACATCGTCGTTGGAGTAGTAGGAGACGTTCAGCCACGCGTTCGTGTGGAACGTGATGTAGCTGTAGCCGTCAGCGTTGAAGCCGTAGGTGAGGTCCTCGACGTGGGAGTTGTAGCTGGAGGGTGGGCCGACCTTGTCCTTGGGCTCGAACGTCTTAGGGTCCCACGCGCCGATGGTCGGGCCCCACGCGGCCGATTTCTCCTTGGGCGTGATCTCCATATCGATCCCGATGTTGGTGTATCCCTGCTGCATGATCGTCGCAGCGTCGGTGAACAGCGGCTGGTTCGTCGGCGAGCAGTTGAACTGCAGCCCGGCCTCACCGGCCTCCTGTGCCAGCGATTCCGCCTTCTGGGGATCGTGTTTGTACTTGGTCACGGAATCATCGTAGGCCCAGTGCCACGGCGGGAAGATGCTCCAGCCGGGGGTCGCGAACCCGTTGAACTTCGTCTGGACGAGCGCCTGCTTGCTCATCCCGTAGGCCAATGCCTTCCGCATCTTCTTCTTTGCAAGTGGCTCGAACGTCCGGGTGTTGACGTAGAGGCTCAGCAGCGAGGAGCCGGGGCGGCTGTTGATCGTGACCGCCTCGGCGTCCTGGAGGCCCTTCACGTCACGGGCCGGCACCACCTCCGAGATGTCGACGTTTCCGGTCTTGATCTGGGTTTTGCGCACCGAGGACTCTGGCACGATGTTCCATCGGGTCTTGTCCAGATACGGCAGCGCGTTGCCGTTATCGTCGGTTTTGAAGTAGTCGTCGAACTTCTCGAACGTGTAGTGGTCGTCGGCGCGTCCCTCGACGAACTTGAAGGGCCCCGTCGCCCAGACGCCGTTGTCCACGGTCCCGAAGTCCTTCCCGTGCTCCTCGATGGCTTCCGGCGGTACCGCCGTCATCCGGCCGTCGGTCAGTTTGTAGAGGAACGGCGCGTACGGCTGTGAAAGTTTGAACGTGATCTCGTACTCGCCCGTCGCCTGCACCGTCTCTTTTCGGTCGAGTCCCTCGCCAACGAGGATGCCCTCGTAGTCGGCACGTGCGGGCGCCTGCACCTTCTCCTCGTCCAGGTCGCCCCAGTAGTCCGTACTCAGGATGCGGTGATAGATGTCGACGATATCCTGTGCTTTACACTCGCCGTAGTCGCCGTGGAACTGGACGCCTTCCTCGATCTGGAAGACGTACTTGGTTCCGCCCTCCTGGGGCTCTGGAATCTCCGTCGCGAGATCCGGTACCAGCTTCCCGTTCGGTGTGACGTCCACGAGCCGGTTGCCGTAGTTGGCCGCTAGCTGCGAGGACGACGTGTCCGTGTAGTGATGCGGGTGGAGGGTGAACGGGTCGGACTGGAGCGCGACGGTTAGCTCGCCGCCCGTCTGAATCTCTCCTTCGGCCTCAGTTGCAGTTGGTACCTCAGTGTCCTCGCCCTCAGTTTCAGTTTCCGCCTCGGTATCGGTCGGCGTCTCGCCGTCGCCGCCGGCACAGCCAGCGAGCATCGTACTTGCGCCTGCGACCCCGGCGGCCCCGGTTTTCAGGAAGGAGCGCCGTTCGATGTAATTGCCAGATTGTGACATACGTAATCAGCAGTATACTCGCAGGGTTATGAGGTTTTTGCTGGTTCCGGCACAGTTTTTATCGAATAGTATCAAAGCCATGGAAGCAGATGATTCTTATTTCTGCTTTTGGAAGAAGATATTATTTACGAATCACGGTTAGGAGCCCCGGTTCGAACAGGTTTGAACCAGCAAATGTACGCAGAGAGATAGCCTGACAGTTCCGAGTAGGATTCACGGTGACCAATCACTGGTAGTATCGAAACACCACCGGATGGGCTAGATAGGTCCGTCATCTGAGAGATGACACGCCGAAAGATGGGCACTACCGTCACCGGTCACCGGCTCGGTCGTCTCACAGACCGTTTCGTAGCGCTTCCGGAGCGTCTCGGCAGCTGCGTCGAACTCTTCGGAGACGACTGAGCCGAGCGCCTCCTCGATCGTCGAGACGTCCTCGCGGGGGAGGTCGACGTCGAAGAACGAATCGATGAACGCCGCCGTCCCACCCCGAACGCTATCGGGGTCGAGCTCCGCGGCCTCGATGCGCTCGCGGAGATCCATCACCTCGCGGAACGCGTCCTGGTCGATATCCAGCTCTTCAGGCGGAATCACCTTGGGACACCGGGTACGGAACCGGCAGCCCGACGGCGGGTTTCTCGGCGACGGGACGTCGCCGGAGAGCGTCGCGACGCGGCGGCCCTGCTCTTCGGCCTCCGCGCGGGGAACGCTCTCCAGCAGCGCCTCCGTGTAGGGATGGTCGGGAGCCTCGAAGATCTCGTCGGTCGGGCCGATCTCGGCGATCTTCCCGAGATACATCACCGCCACCCGGTCGCAGATATGCCGCACGACGCTCAGGTCGTGGGCGATGAACAGGTAGGTGAGGCCGAACTCCGCCTGTAGGTCGTCGAGCAGGTTCAACACCTGGGCCTGCACGCTCACGTCGAGGGCGGACACCGGCTCATCGAGCACGATGAAATCCGGGTCGAGCGCGAGCGCGCGAGCGACCCCGACACGCTGGCGCTGCCCGCCGGAGAACTCGTGGGGGTAGCGGTCCAGTTGGTCACCCGAGAGCCCAACGCGTTCGAGGAGGCTGCCTGCCCGAGCGCGCCGGATCTCCCGGTCCGAGGCGTCGACGGATATCGTGACGGTGACCGTGCCGTCCTGGCTGCTTTCGACGGTCGTACTGAGCAGGTTGTCCGTTCGGTCGAGCGTCACGACGGCGCCGTCCTCGCTCTCGCGGACGGTGACGGCGACTCTTGCGACGCCCGCCTCGGCATCGACGATGCGGTCGATATCGTCGTCGACGTGGACGTCGACGTTGCCTTGACCGAGGGAGTCGCCCACGACGGTCACGTCGGCGACTCCAGCGACGTTCGGGTCGCTGCGGGGGAGCCCGTGGATCTTCAGTCCTTCGGCGATGATGGCGCCGACGGTCATCCGCGGGTCCAAACTGGAGAACGGGTCCTGGAAGACGATCTGGGCGCGCCGGCGGAACTCCGAGAGCTCCTTGTCGCCCAGCGCGAGCACGTCCTCGCCGTCGAAGCTGACGGTGCCGTTGGTCGCCTCCCGAAGCCGGAGCAGCGTCTCGCCGGTCGTGGACTTCCCACAACCGGACTCGCCGACGAGCCCGAGCGTCTCACCCTCGTGGATGTCGAAGCCGATGCCGTCGACGGCTTTGACGCTCTGGGCCTCCCGACGCAGGATACTGTCGATGATGCTGTCCTGCTCGTAGTAGTATTTCTCCAGGTCTCGAACCTGCACGAGCGGGTCAGCTGCATCGGCCCAGGACTCAGTCATCGGTGGGCACCTCCGGTTCCTCGAAGTGGCCAGTTGGTACCGCCTCGCTCTCGTCGTAAGGGCGGTCCGCGAGGACACAGCGGGCCTTGTGGCCGGCCCTGAAGGTATCACGCTCCTCGATCGTGGTGAGACAGGACTCCATCGCCTTCGGGCAGCGGTCGGCGAAGTAACACCGGTCGCCCATCCGCGAATCGAGCAGACTGGGGACGTTCCCCTCGATCGGTGAGAGCCGGGGCGCGGGGTCCTCGACGTCCGGTACCGAGCCCAGCAGCCCCCGGGTGTAGGGGTGGACGGAGTTCTCGAACACGTCCGTCAACGAGCCGCGTTCGACGACCTCGCCGGCGTACATCACGCCGACGCGGTTGCACATCCGGGCGATGACGCCGAGGTTGTGCGTGATGAGCACGACGCTCATGTCCTCTGTTTCCTGTAGGTCCGAGAGGAGGTTCAGGATCTGCGCCTGGATGGTCACGTCCAGCGCCGTCGTCGGCTCGTCGGCGATGAGCACGTCGGGTTCGCCGGCGAGGGCCTGCGCGATCATCGCCCGCTGCAGCATGCCGCCGGAGAACTGGTGTGGATACTCCGTCGCCCGCTCCTCGGGATCGGGAATGCCCACCTGCTCCAGCAGGTCGACCGCCCGTCCCTGGCTCTCGTCGCTGACGTAATCCTGCGAGGGGAGTACGGAGTCCAGCAAGAACCGGCTCAGGCCGTACCCCTGGGTTCGGCTCCGGGTGCGACGCGGGTTCGACCGAGCGCGGCGTTGGACCTCGACGGCCTCGGCGATCTGTTCGCCCACGGTGAGCGAGGGGTTGAGGCTGCTCATCGGGTCCTGGAAGATGGTCGCGAAGGCGGGGCCACGGAGCCAGCGCCGGGTCGATTCCGGCAGCTGGCGGACGTCGACGAACTCGCCGTCGACGGCATCCGGGTGGCTCTCGCGGTGTTCGTCGGCGAGGTCCGTGTTACGGTACCAGACCTCGCCCTCGACGATCCGGCCCGGCGTCTCAACCAGGTCGATGAGCGAGAGCGCGGTGACGGATTTCCCGCTGCCGGACTCGCCGACGATGCCGAACACCTCGCCATCGCGCACGTCGAAGTCGACGCTCTCGACGGCGTTGATCTGTCCCTCCTCCGTGAAAAAGCGGGTCGTCAGGTTCCGTACCCGGAGGATCTCGTCGGCCATCTCAGACACCCCCCTCCCCCTCGATACCGGGGTCGAGTGCGTCCCTGAGCCAGTCGCCGACGAGGTTGATTCCCACTACGGCGAGCACGATCGCGAGGCCGGGCACGGTGGCAATCCACCAGGCCGAGGAGAGATACCCCCGGCCCTGGGAGATGTCGAAGCCCCACGAGAGCGTCGTCCCCGAGAAGCCGAGGAAGGAGAGCGACGACTCCAGCAGGATGATGGCGGCGACCTGAATCGTCGCCAGCACCAGGATTGGCGTCGTCGCGTTGGGCAGCACGTGGCGGGCGACGACCCGGAAATCGTCCGCACCGAGCGCCTTCGCGGCCTTGACGTACTCCTCCTCGCGGATGGAGAGCGCCTCACCGCGGGCGATTCGCGCGAACCAGACCCAGTTGACGAGGCCGACCACGACGATGACGGTGCCGGGGAGCACGAACGTCTCCGGCATCTCCGCCGAGAGGCCGAGGGCACCCCGGACTGGGTCGACGAGCCCCATGATGACGAACGGGTCGGGGACCTCGACGGCCGCACGGCCCCAGAGTCCGATGAGCGCGATCGCGAGTACGAGCGAGGGGAACGCGAGCGAGATGTCGGCGACGCGCATCAGCCCGTCGTCGATTCGCCCGCGGTAGTAGCCCGAGACGAGGCCGACGCTCACGCCCAGCAGCGCCGCCAGCGTCGTCCCGAGGATGCCGACGAGCATCGACGTCCGGGCGCCGTAGATGGCTCTGGAGTAGATATCCTGCCCCAGTGAGTTCGTACCGAGTGGGTGTGCCGTCGTCGCGTTCACCGTTACCGATTCGTTGCTAACCACGAGCGAGCCGTTGACCATCTCGGAGGTGGTCACCTGACTCGTCTTGCTGAAGCCCAGCGGCGGCAGGTTGTTGTTCTCCAGGTCCTGGTCCGCCGGGTTCTGAATCGCGATAAACGGGGCGAAGATGGCGACGAACACCATGAGCAGGACGAGCGCGATTCCCAGCTTCGCCAACCAGCTGGAGCGCAGTTCCTTCTTGAGGTTTCGCAGCGTACGTGGAGAGATCATTCAGTGACCACCTGTGGGTCGAGATAGCCGTAGATGGCGTCGACGACGATGTTCACGACGACGAAGCCACAGCCGATGACGACCAGCGTCGCCTGCAGAATCGGCCAATCACGGACGTTGATCGCGTTAATTAGCGTCGTCCCGAGACCGGGCCAGGAGAACACCGCCTCGGTGATGACGGCGCCGCCGATGAGCGTTCCGAGCTGGAGCCCCAGCACGGTGATCACCGGGATGAGCGTGTTCCGGAGCGCGTGCTTGTAGCGCACGAGCGTCTCGGGAAGCCCCTTGGCCCGGGTCGCCTTGATGTAGGACTGGCCCAGCTCTTCGAGCATCCCCGACCGCGTCAGTCGGGTGATGAGCGCGGTGAAGTACGTCCCGAGCGTTACTGCCGGGAGGATGATGTGTCTGAGCCACTGCCAGAACGCGTCGGCGAACGCGCCGAACCCGTCGCTGAACAGGAGCTGGAACGCCTCGACGAAGCCGAACGCCCGGCCGCTGGTCGGGAACAGCCCGAACTCCACCGACAGCAGGAGGATGAGCATGATGCCCAGCCAGAAGTTCGGCGTCGAGATGCCGACAAGCGAGAACGTCGTCGCCGCGTAGTCGGCCGGCGCGTGGCGCCGCGTGGCGCTGATGACGCCCAGCGGGATCGAGAGCGTGATGGCGACGATGCTGCTGGCGATGGCGAGTTCGAGCGTCGCCGGCAGCTTCGAGAACACCATCGCGCTGGCTTCGATCCCCGAGATGTAGGAGTAGCCCATGTCCCCCTGAAGCAGATCCCAGAGATAGGTGAGATACTGGATGTACAGCGGCTGGTTGAGCCCGAGCTCCTCGGCAATACGTTGCCTGAGCTCCTGGCTCGCGTCCAGGGGCGCCACGGCGTCGACAGGGCTCCCCGGTGTGATAAACCGCAGCATGAAGACGATGCTGACGACGCCCCAGACGACGAGGATTCCCTGGAGCCCACGTTTCAGCAGGAACCGACCGTACGACATCTACTGTTCGCTCGGCAGGCTCTGGGCCTGGTCGATGAGGCGGTCGAGCTCCTCGTTCGAGTAGCTGGTGAGCGCCCCTTCGGTCGTCAGCAGCGGGATGATCGTCTGACTCGCGTCGAACGTCTCGTTCCCCCAGCCCAGCAGGTACCAGTGGGGTTTGTCCTCGAGCTTCCCGGTGGTGACCTCGCCGGCCAGCGTCGCGAAATCACGCTGCTGGACCGACGCGGAGACGTTGGAGAGCTCGTCGACCTGCGAGGCGATCGCCTGGGCGATCTCCACGTCCTTCAGGTAGCGCCCGATGGGCGTGTGCAGTTCGATCTCCACGCCAGCGTAGCCCGATTCCTCGACGAGCGCCTCCGCCTCCGCCTGGTCCTGCGGGTAGACCTCGAGGTCAGGGTTGTAGCCAAAGAACCCCTCGAGAGTCGGCTGTGCGGTGGGTGTGCCGAACGACTGGAGCACGTTCGCGATGATGCTCTCGAGATCGATGGCGTAGTTGATGGCCGTCCGGAACTCCGGCGAGTCGAACGGTTCGACGTCGTAGCGCATCGCGTTGAAGATGACGCGCGTCGACGGCACCGCGGAGATGCTCGCGTTGTCGTCGTTCTCCACACGGCTGACCTCCTGGGGGGGAACGTTGACGACGATGTCAGCCTCGCCCGAGAGCAGGGAGTTCACGCGCGTGCTGGACTCGCTCGCCGATTTGATGGTGAGCGAGCTGATGTCCGCGGCATCCCGCCAGTAGTTGTCGTTGCGGTTGAAGACGACCTGCACTTCGCTCTCGTACGTCTCGAGCACGAACGGCCCGGTGCCGTCGATGTTCTGGTTGATGTAGGAGCTGTCGTTGGCCTCCACCCACGACTTGTTCATGATCGGGCCGTAGCTCGCGAACAGGGAGAAGACGATGGGGTTGAGCCCGTCGCTCATCACGTCGACGGCGTTTTCGCCGTCGACCGGCTCCGCACCGGTGACACCCGCGAGCTGGTCCGACTGTGGGCTCGCGAGTCCACCCGCGTCGGGGTCGACGATGCGGTTGATGGAGTACGCCACGTCCTCCTTGGTGAGGTCGTCGCCGGAGTGGAACGAGACGCCCTCACGGATCGTAAACCGGATGCGGCCGTCCTCGGGACGGCTGTAGTCGGTCGCGAGCTTCTCCATGATGGCGCCTGAGCGGTCGCGGTCGAGCACGCCTTCGTAGGCCTGGAGCACGATGTTGTCCGTCGGCGTCTCCCGGTGGTCCTGCGGGTCGAGCCCGCTGTCCATCTGGGACTGGTTGATGACGACGTCCTGGCCGTTGTCGGTCGCCGGCGAGATGCCGTAGCCGTCGATGAACTCGTCGGCGCGGGCCTCCCACTCGATGTCACTACTCTTCCCGTAGACGGAGTACTGGCGGTTCAGGAAGACCCACGGCGACTGGTCGTGGATAACCCGGTTTGCCCGCTGGAGGTAGCCCTCGCGGGTTGTCGGCTCCGGCCGCTCGGTCTCGGTCTCGTCGCTAGGTTCGGTGTCGGTATCGCTGTCGGTCGACTCGGGAGTGTCGGTGTCGTCCATGCCCCCCTCATCCTCGGGCGAGTCGTCGCCCGCGCAGCCGGCGACCGCGGTTGCGGTCGCAGCACCGGCAAAACTGAG
The DNA here is from genome assembly GCF_036626355.1 of Halolamina sp. Lineage (GTDB taxonomy): Archaea > Halobacteriota > Halobacteria > Halobacteriales > Haloferacaceae > Halolamina. Next base: position 14,978 of record NZ_JAZKRY010000058.1, read on the forward strand.
AAATCGTCGCCTGTTAACGCCTGCCTTCTCCTTGTCAGTCATAAACAGGGACACGAGTCGAACTGGCTTATACTCTGCGAATCTCTCGAAATACCTGGATCCCTGTCCCCGGATTTCGTGCCGAATTTTAGGGAAACGCGCGGATTTGGTGAATATTCCGTAAGTGTACTGGGCTGAGATATTTCCGGGTGACCCACGAGCGTCCGCCGCGTTCGTCGAACGTGTGTCAGGATTCTCCTCCCGGGCGTCCTCAGCGGGGCAGGGAACTGGCTCGTGCCAGCGCCCTGGCGCGCTCGGGCCGCTCCACGCTTACTCCTGCTGCGCGTCGACCGCAGCCACGCCAGCGAGGTTGACGATGTCCTTCACCTCGTCACCGCGCTGCATCACGTGAACGGGCTTGTCCATGCCGACGAGCATCGGGCCGATTGCCTCGGCGCCACCGAGGCGCTGAAGCAGCTTGTAGGCGATGTTGCCCGCCTCCAGGTTCGGGAACACGAGCACGTTCGCGGGCTCCTCCAGGTCCGAAAACTCGTAGGTGTCGGTGAGAATGTCCTCGACGACGGCCGTGTCGGCCTGCATCTCCCCGTCGACTGGGAAGTCGGCCGCTGGGTCCGCACGCAGGGCGGCCGCGGCGTGGCGGGGTTTGCGGGTGCCCTCGTTGTCCACGGAGCCGAAGTTGGAGTAGGAGAGCAGCGCCGCGCGTGGTTCGACGTTGAAACTCCGGGCCAGCTCGGCGGTGTGTTTGGTGATCTCGGCGAGAATCTCCTCGCTCGGGTCCTGGTTCACCGTCGCGTCCGCACAGAACACGACCCGGTTTTTGAACGTCAGCATGTAGACGCCTGCCGCGTAGTCGGCGTCCTCGGCGGTGCCGATCACTTCCAGCGGCGGCCGCAGCGCCGACGGGTAGTGGTGCGTGAGCCCCGTGAGCAGCGCGTCGGCGTCACCCTGCTCGACCATCGCGCTCCCGAGGTAGTTGGTGTCCCGGCGAACCAGTTCACCGGCTTCACTCCGGGTGATGCCTTTCCGCTGGCGGAGCTCGTAGAGCCGTTCGGCGTACCGCTCCGTCTCGTCGACGCGCGGGTCGATGGTTTCGGGCGAGAAGCCGAGCCCGAGCCGGTTCGCGGTGTTCTCGATCTCGGAACGGTTGCCCAGCAGCACGGGTTCGGCGATCCCCTGCTCCTGGATCTGGGCGGCCGCCCGCACCATCTTCTCGTCGTTGCCCTCCGCGAGCGCGACGCGCTGCTGGTCGTTCTTGGCCTTGTTGAGCACGACCCGCATCATCTCGCGTGATTTGCCCAGCCGGGCCTCCAGCCGTTCCGCGTAGTCGTCGGTATCGATCTCGGCCCGTGCGACACCCTCGTCCATCGCCGCCTCGGCGACGGCGGGCGCAACCTGGAACAGCACCCGCGGGTCGACGGGTTTCGGGATGACGTACTCCGGGCCGTACTGAAGCGGCTGGTCGCCGTACGCCTTCACGACGGCGTCGGGGACGTCCTTCCGGGCGAGTTCCGCGAGCGCCTCGGCGGCCGCCCGCTTCATGTTCTCGGAGATGTCGGTCGCGCGAACGTCGAGCGCCCCGCGGAAGAGAAACGGGAAGCCGAGCACGTTGTTGACCTGGTTGGGGTAGTCCGACCGGCCAGTCGCCATCACGACGGTGTCGTCGCGGGCTTCGCGGGCCTTCTCGTAGCCGATTTCGGGGTCGGGATTGGCCATCGCGAAGATGATGGGGTCCTCGGCCATCGACGCCACCATCTCCTGGGAGACGATGCCGCCGACCGAGAGGCCGACGAACATGTCCGTTCCCTCTATCGCGTCGGCGAGGTCGCCCTTGGGCAGGTCCTGGGCGAACTGCTCCTTGTACTCCGGCAGGTCGCCCGCCTCGGCGCGCTGCTCGGTGATGATGCCTGTCGAGTCACACATGGTGATGTTCTCGCGCTTGGCGCCGAGTTCGAGGTAGAACTTCGCCGTCGCGATGGCGGAGCCGCCGGCGCCGGAGAACGTGATCTCCATCTCGCTGATATCCTTCTCCAGCACGTCAGCGGCGTTGATCAACCCGGCACCGCTGATAATGGCGGTACCGTGCTGGTCGTCGTGGAAGACGGGGATATCCATCTCCTCACGCAGGCGCTCCTCGATCTCGAAACACTCCGGCGCCGAGATGTCCTCCAGGTTGATGCCGCCGAAGGTCGGCTCCATCGCGCGGACGGAGTTACAGAACGCGTCGACCTCCGTCTCGTCGAGTTCGATGTCGAACACGTCGATGTCGGCAAAGCGCTTGAACAGCACACCCTTCCCCTCCATCACGGGCTTGGAGGCCTGCGCGCCGATGTCGCCCAGCCCGAGCACGGCCGTCCCGTTGGAGACCACGCCCACGAGGTTCCCTTTCGCGGTGTACTCGAAGGCGCGGTTCTCGTCCTCGGAGATATCGAGACACGGTGCGGCAACCCCCGGGGAGTAGGCCAGCGAGAGGTCTCGCTGTGTGTTCGTCGGCTTCGTTGTCGAGATCTCGATCTTCCCCGGCGGTTCGCTCCGGTGGTATTCGCGTGCGTCGTCGTCCATTCCCATGTTCTCGCGGTTCCGGGGAGAGGGGAAAAAGCTACCTGATGGCGTCGAAAACGCGTTCGACAGCCGTCGAAAACACGGCCACGCCGGTCGATCGATCGATTCCGTTTCACCGTCCCGCAGTGGTTCGGCGGGTTCACGGTCGCTGGTCAGAGTTCCGAACTACACGCGTCCCCGCCGTCGGGTACGCCATCAGTTGGCGGGGACATAGCTACGGTCAGCCCTGACCCGGACTCGAATCCAGTGAGGGACGGGGTGAGACGAGCGAGCAGGAATCGCATCCCATGCTGTTCGTGCTGACTTGCAGAGGACACGGGGAGAGTTTCGCACCTGCGAGCCGGACGCGAACCCGCCACGTCAGCGCTCGAGCATCGTGTGGCGCTCGATCTCCCGGTCGAAGCCGACCGCCGAAACCGTCCGTGTTGGCCAGTTCGGTGTCGCCGTGAGACACTCCAGTCCGTCGTCAGCTGCCACGAGATACGTATCTTCACTGCGAACACTACCGATAGTCGGGTTCCACGCGTAACCCATCGGCGCCGTCACCGGCGGCGTTGTCTCCGGCCCTGCGAGCCACTCCCGGCGGGCGAACCCCGCGGCACCGCCCTGGTCACCAGCTTGCCACTCGTCCGGGTGCCCAACCGCGGTGTAGGCGTCCCTGATCGCCTCGAACACCTCGCCGGCGTCGCCGGTGGATTCCACCGCCGAGTGGGTTGCCGCGAGCGCGGTCGCCTGGACCCGAGCGGCCGCGCGGAAGCGCTCTCGGAGCTCCATGGGCGGGTCGAACGCGACGGTTCGAGAAAGCGAGGCGTGGAGGCCACCTCGGGCAGACGTAACGCTCACAACCGCGTAATCGCCGAGTTCGGCGCCGCCCGCCGGGGGTGCCCGGTAGCGTCCGGCCCGCTCACTCCCCGCGACCCGAACTACTGGCGCCTCGATGGTCCCGGAGGATAGCGTGATGCGCAACGCCGACGCCACCTCGTGTTCGGTGTCCTCGGGGCTCAACTCCCGGCAGACTCGCTCGACAGCGGCCGCGGTCTCCTCGCCGAGTTGCCGGTAGTGCTCGATATCGGCCTCGGACAACGGCTGGCGAAGCGGGCCGGGGTCGATTTTGTCCAGGCCTGGCCCGTCGAAATCCGCGGCGGCGGCCTCCGGCGAGCGCTCGGCGACCGCCTCCCCCAGGGGCGTGTGCCATGGCACCGCCTCCAGGTCGAACGCGTCCGGGAGCTCCTCCGCTGCGATGCGGGCGGCTTCGCCGACGGGAGCGACGGCGCGGAACCTCGACAGCTCATCGGGCGGGTCGGCGACGTACCCGGCAGCGGCGACGCCGACCGAATCCTCCCTGTCGACGACGTTGCTCCCCCCGGTGAGCCAGGCGAACGCGTTCGGGCGTGCGAACCAGACCGCGTCGTAGCCCGTCGCCGCGAGATAGGCATCGAGGCGCTCGGTGCGGGCGCTGTGGTCGACCATACGGCCGGATGGTCGCGGCGGCGACTTCAACACCCCGGAGACCGCTTCCGAGGTGTAGTTCCAACACCCCGGAGACCGC
>NZ_JAZKRY010000059.1:0-18306 GCF_036626355.1 Halolamina sp.
GGTGGGCCAGTTTTCGAACAATCGAGCTGCGACAGAGCGCCCTCATAGTGATTACTGCGAATCGGTGCATCGACGGTGTCGAACGCCGCCGGTTCAGGGGCTCCCATCACCGACACGGATGGTCACGGCGGGACGGACTCGCAGTAATCACTATCAGTCGTCAGCCGGCGCGGACCGGGACCCCGGCATCGGGACGGGTACGGCGTCGCGTTCCAGCTCGTCGAGTGCGGCCTGGGCGGCCTTCTTACCCGAGAGCAGCATCGCGCCGAACGTCGGCCCCATTCGGGTCAGACCGTGGACCGTCGCCGTCGACAGCCCGGCGGTGATGAGCCCGTCGTGGACCGTCCCGGTGTTCTCGACCACCGCGTCCTCGCTGCGCCCGACCCACATGGAGTCGTGGCCCGGCGAGTCGTGGCCCGGGGCGCCGTACTCGCCCGCTCCGGACTGGTCCATTCCGGTGTTGTGCTCGCTGGCGTGTTCGATGCCCGGCGCCTCGAGGACGTTGCGCTCCTGGAGTTTCGAGACGACGACGGCCTCGTGACCCGTCGCGTCGATGACCAGGTCGGACTCGACGGCGATCGGGTCGACGCAGGTGAGCTCTCGGGGGAGCGCGTGGACCGGCGTCCAGTTCATCACGATGCCGGCGACGCGGTGGTTCTCACGAACCACTACGTCGGTGAACTCCGTCATGTTCTGGATACGGGCACCGGCGTCACAGGCCGCCTTGATGAGCGCCGAGCAGGCGTGGGGCCCCTGGGCAACGTAGAGATCCTCGGTCTCCTCGTCCTCCTCGTACGGGACACCGAGGTCGTCGAGGGTCTGCTGAGCGGGGGCTCGGACCGTGAGCTTGTTCATCAGGAACCCGCCCAGCCAGAAGCCGCCGCCGAGGTAGTTGTTCTTCTCGACGACGGTGACGTCGACGTCACGCTGGGCGAGTTCTTTCGCGGCCATCAGCCCCGAGGGGCCGCCACCGACGATGATAACCTCGCTGTCCGTCGCATCCCGGAACTCCTCGACCCAGGAGTCGGTGATTGCTCGGGTTACTGCGCCTTCGCTCGCGTCGCTGAAGCCATCGAACGACATACCACTTGATTGTACTACTTAGTAATTAAGCGTTCCGGAGGGATGAGTTCTGCGCCAGGAACGCCAGTCGCTCGCTCAGACAGGCAGTTCGATCTCTTCGGCGGCGAGGAACGCGCCGGCGACACCCAGGGTGATAACGGCAGCCCAGAACAGTATCACCGGCTCGCCCCAGCCGTCAGTGACGGTGACGGCGGCGATCCACGCCAGTACCCCCGTCCCGAGAACGAACCCGGCCTCCTCCAGTTCGACCATACTCCCGGTGGCAGCCGGGGGTACGTTAGTGTGACGTTCCCCGGCGCCTCACTCCCGCTCAGCGAGCAGCGAGGTGTTCAGCTGCTCCGCCGTGTTCTCGACGGCGTCCTCGCTGTCGCTCTCGGACCGGCCGGCGAGCGCTGCCCGGGTGATAGTCGCGGCGAGTTCGTCTGCGTCCCTGTCGACGACCGGCGCGATGGCGGCCCGGAGTACGGTGGGGTGGACCTCGATGACTCCGAGTTCGCTCTCATCGCTCGCCTGAGCGCGCTCGTGCCGGTCCCGGAGTTCCAGCCACGCGCGAACAGTTGCGCCCGTATACTCACGAGCGAGCAGCACCGGGTCGTCGACGGCGGGAATCGTCGAAAGGAATCCGGCACCGGGGCTCTCGGCGTCGATGCGGGCGGCGGTCCACTCCCGAATCGCCTCCCCGTCTGCGTGCCGGGGGAGCTCCATCTCGGCAGCGCGAAGGAGCTCCGCCTCGGCCTCGGCCACGTCGTGGAACGCGTCGCCCACAACCACGGTGTCCGCGCCGGCGTCCCGCACCTGGGCCACGTCCTCGGTGTCGGCGAGCCCGCCACCGTACCAGATGCGTGAGCGGATCAGCGCGTCATCCAGCAGTTCGAGCGTCTCGACGGCCCCGTCCCCACCGAAGGTGCCAGAGTACTCCAGATAGAGAATCTCGGAGTCGAGATGCCGGTCGGCGGCCATCGCTCGCTGTTTTGCCCCACGGGGCGAGAGCACGTCAGCCTCGGTGACGCCGGCCTCTCGTGCGGCCGCACTGTCGGGGTTCTGGACGATATAGGCCTCGAACGCCGCCTGTGAGAGCAGCAACGTGGTACTGATGTCCGCGAGATAGTCGGCGATGCCGGCGGGGAGCCACGACGCTTTATCCCGGACGAGTGCGGGCGCGAGCTGCTCCCGGACGCTCTCGATGGCCACGCCGAGCGTGCCGACGAGCGCCTCGCTGCCGCCGTTGAGTACCTCCGGAACGAGCAACAGATCCGCCACCTCCTGACTCCGCTCGGTGACGTGGTCGGCGCCGCTCGGCTCGTGACAGAGGGGCGTCTCCAGCCCGGTGAGCAGGTCGAACGCCGCCTCCGTGTTGCCAGGGGTGACGTCGGCGGAGCCCCCGACGGAGAGCGCGTCCGTCTCCGAGAGCCAGAGAGGGTACAGCAGCGGGAGCTTCTTCGCACCCTCCGGATCGATCTTGGTCACGTGCTGCCAGTCGGCGGGCACGGGGTTGCTGTCGAGGGCGCTCCGAGCGAGCACGCCCACGAGGTCAGCCAGCCGCTCGGCCCGCGCCGCGAAATCGCGTCGCATGGCTGGACCTTATCCGGTGGGCGGAAAACCTGCGCGGTTCGGCTCGCCGGATGGATAGCTTCAAACCGATGGTGGGCCGACGGGGAGCCATGTCCGGACCGCTCCGTGAGGCTGCCGACCGCCTCGCCGGCGTCGAGGCGCTCCCGACGCCCGCCCGTGCGGTGTTCAGTCACTACGCCGAGGGTGGGACGCTCGAACTCTCGGCCATCCGTCTCCAGCGACGCGTCGAGAACGAGGTCGAGGAACTCGTCGACGACGCCTACCAAAACGTCGAGGCCGCCATCGCCGACGAGTTCGGCCGCGACTCCGTCGAGTTCTCCTACGACACCAAGCTGACGCTGCCGGTCGAACTCACGCTGAGCCATCTCTACCGCCGGGCGACGGAAGCGGCGCCGCCGGGTATCGACCCCATCGACGGCACGCGCCGCACGGACCCGCTTTCTACCGCTCGCCGTCGCGTCGCCGACACCGACCCGGCGGAACTGGTCAACGAGGTGCGCCAGGCCGAAGAGGTGGCCGAACTCGTCATCGTCGCGCTGCTCGACGGCGACATGCGCGATGCGATCAACGACGCCGAGTACGAGGATTTTCACGTCGATTTCGACCTGCCAGCGGCGGACCGCGGCCGGGTCGCCGGCATCGCCCAGGAAGTGCTTCAGGCCGCCGTCCAGGAGCGCTTTGCGGCGTTTCCCCATTCGGTTCGGGACGCGTACGACGCCGCCGTCGAACGCTCGGAGGCCCACCAGGACCGCGACCCGCATTTCCGGGAGCTGATGATCGACGCCGCCGTCGCCGCCGAGGCAGACGCCGTCGCGGACGCGACGGTTGGCGATGTATCAGCTGAGGGAACCCGCAAGGAGGTCGAGGCCGAGGCCGCCCGCGAGGCACTGCGGACGGAGTACAAACACGCCGAGTTCGACGAGCCGCCGGCGCTGTTTGGCGACGCCGAACTCGACCTCCCGTATCTTGTGACCCAGTACGACCGGGTGGGCGTCATCTACCATGGGATGGTCGAGATGTTCCGTGCGGCCGGCATCGAGCTCTCGGAGCCGTTCGAGCGGGCGGTGGTGCTCGCCATCATCGGCGCACAGCTCTGGCTCGACGACGTGGACGACTTCGACGCCGACATAGCGGAGGGACAGCTCACCCCTGTCACTGCCGAGTATCTGCTCGCCGAAAGCGACGCCGAGGCTTACGAGCACGTCGTCTCCATCACGGAGACGTATCTCGACTGCGCCCGCGAGGCCGCCCAGTCATCCGACGCGCCGGTGACTGGCATCGCCGTCGAGTATATCCGCCATTCCGGCGAACCCGAGAAACTGCCGCGGTAACGCCCGACCCGCACAGCACGGGCTTCGGTGACTCACACCAAACGTATTTGCCAACAGCCCACACGGATAGAGCCATGAGTCACCATCTCGAAACCGCGAGTCGGGAGACCATCCGGGAGGCCCAGGGCGAGCGCCTGCGTGAGACCGTCGCCGACGCCTACGAGAAGGTCCCACTCTATCGTGAGCGCCTCGACGAGGCCGGCATCGTGCCCGAGGATATCGCGCACATCGACGATATCCCCGACCTCCCGATGACGACGAAGGAGGATTTCCGCGACGAGTACCCCGACGGGCTGTTCGCGGTCGAGTGGGACGACGTCACGCGTATCCATGCCTCCTCCGGCACGACGGGAACGCCGAAGATCGTCTCTTACACGCAGGAGGACCTCGACATCTGGCGGGAGGTGATGGCCCGTTCGCTCGTGGCTGCTGGCGTCACGGCTACCGACGTGGTCCAGAACTCCTACGGCTACGGGCTGTTCACCGGTGGGCTCGGCGTCCACGCGGGCGTCGAGGAGATCGGCGCCTGTGTCATCCCGATGGGGGGTGGGAACACGGTCCGTCAGATCTCCATGCTGGAGGACCTCGACAGCGACGTGCTTACCTGTACACCCTCCTACAGCCTCTACCTCGCCGAGCGAATGGCCGACCGCGGTGTCGACCCCGAGTCGCTCGACCTGTCCACCGTCATCATCGGCGCCGAACCGTTCACCGACGCGATGCGCGAGGAGATCGAGGCCGCCCTCGACGTGACCGCAATCGACATCTACGGGCTCTCGGAGATCATCGGTCCCGGCGTCTCTATCGAGTGTGCGGCCGCCCAGGAGGGGCTCCACATCTGGGAGGACCACTTCTATCCCGAAGTTGTCGACCCTGAATCGGGCGAGCCACTCCCCGAGGGTGAGGAGGGGGAACTCGTGCTGACGACGCTCACGAAGCAGGCGCTCCCGGTGCTGCGCTACCGGACCGGGGACATGACCTCGCTGACCTACGAGGAGTGTGACTGTGGACGGACCACTGTCCGGATGGACAACGTCACCGGCAGAACTGACGACCTGCTCATCGTCCGCGGGGCCAACGTCTACCCCTCCCAGATCGAGGAGGTGATGGTCGAGATGGCGGAAGTCGCGCCCCACTACCGGATCGACCTGCGCCGCGAGGACGAACTCGACCGGCTCGAAATCACCGCCGAGCGCCACGAGTCCCATGACGGCCCTGTGGCCGACCTCGCGGAGCGAATCGAAACGAAACTGTACGAAACCCTTTCCGTTTCGCCCGATTCCGTAGAGGTCGTCGACCCCGGCGGCATCGAGCGCACAGAGGTTGGGAAGGTCAAACGGGTGTACGATCACCGGTAGGCTGGCGGCTCTGAGTTCCGGCTGCCGGTTTTACCCCCAGACGGCTCGGTCAGCCCGCCGATTCCATCGGTCGCCTCGACAAACTGTGGGCCACGTTCGGCGGGGGGGAGCCCTGGTACGGACCGATCGAACCAGCCGTCGAACTTCCGATGGCGGCGTGACCGTACCGGGGTGCCAACTTTTACTATATAGCCGACTAACAGGAGTTTATGTCCGATGTACTCGTGGTCGGCGGCGGCCCCGCCGGTCTGAGCGCTGCACTGTTCACCGAGAAAAACGGTCTCGCGACGACCGTCTTCGACGCCGACGAGACGTGGATGCACAAGGCGCACCTGTTCAACTACCCTGGTATCGGCTCGCAAGACGGCTCGGCCTACCTGGAGACGCTCCGCAAGCAGGTCGACGGCTACGGTGTCGAGCGTCACGAGACGGAAGTCACCGGCGTCGAACAGGCCGGCGACGGCTTCCGCGTCACCACCGAGGATGGCGAACACGAGGCGCCGTACCTGGTGCTGGCGACCGGTGCGAACCGTGACCTCGCCGATGACCTCGGCTGCGCGTTCGACGGCGACGTCGTCGACGTGACCGTCTCGATGGAGACCAGCATCGACGACGCCTACGCGACTGGTGGGATGGTTCGGGCCCAGGAGTGGCAGGCCGTCATCTCCGCCGGCGACGGCGCCGCGGCCGCGCTCAACATCCTCTCGAAGGAGGAGGGCGAGCATTTCCACGACTTCGACACACCAGGCGACAACGAGGCGCTGTTCGGCGGCGAATAGGTCACCAGCCGAACCCGTTTTCACCGGGAGCTGCGGCCGAACAGCGCCTGGAACAGCCCGTGCCACTCATCGGGTTCGACCGGTTCTTCCCGCTCATCCCCACCGGTCCAGCGGATCAGTGAGTCGGTTCTGAGCGTCTGGTAGCCGTACTCAGTCGCAATGGTCGCGACGGGGGCTCCCGTGAACGGCGATTCGGGCGCGCTCGCCAGATACTCACAGGTTGCCTCGAAGTACGAGAGCTCTCGCGGGCGGTCGGTGAACAGATAGCGGTCCTCCCACTCGCCCTCGGGAAGCCGGTACTGGGTGAGAAACTCCTCGTCGGGGCGCTCGCTCTCGACGACGCGCCAGGCGACGCCGACGTCGTCGACGACGACCTCGCCGTCAATTGGAAGCGGTCGGCGAAGCTGTGGCGCACCCGTTCCCACGTCGAGGAGATAGCGCCGGTCGAACTCGACGGCGATGGTGTGGTGGTTCGCCGGCGGGCGGCCGGTGCCGTCGTCGCCAACCATCCGCGCCGCGACGCGGTCGGCGTCGAAGCCGAGTTCACGGAGCAGCCAGGTGAACAGTCCGTTCAGCTCGAAGCAGAAGCCGCCCCGTTCGCGTTCGACGATCTTCTGGTAGAGGTGCGGCAGGTTGAGCTGAACGCCCGCAGGGGGCGTTGGGTCCGCATCGAACGGGTCGCCAACGATATCCAGGTTCTCGAACGGCACCGCCTGGGCGTGGGCCCGCTGGAGGCGGCCCGCCGTTTCGAGTGTTGGCGCCAACTCCGTGTCGACATGATTTGACTGCGTCCGATTGGCAGACGGCCTTCGCTCGTCGAACCCGATCCGCTCGAGATACGCCGTGGTCTCCATCCCTACTCGCAGGCAGTCTGCCGGAACTGCGAGAGGCAGTCGAACGAGGCGCCGCAGTCCCGACACGCCCACTGGTTGGTGATCGTGTGGTCGCCGATATCCATCGGCCAGTCGCTCATATCCGAGCGGACGGGCGCTCGGCTGTTGAACGTTCCGCCGCGGCTCATACTGCCGGACAGAAGTCAGTACAGACTCGCTCACCAGTCTCTGGCTCTCACACGAGCTGACGGCCGATTCACGGCGAGCGATGGTTGTATCATTCTGTCCGGCAGTATCAGTCAGCGTCGTCGCCGTTATCCGCCCAGCGTTCGTCCTCGTGCCCTGCGAGTGAGGCGAGGGTGTGACACGACTCGCGTTCGAACGGCAGTTCGTCGATCCCGTCGACGACGATCTCACCTGCTGAGACCTGATGCGTCGGCGGGCTTCGTGGCCACCGATGCGGTACAGATAGCGGTCGCGGACCAGTCTCTGGTGACACGCACGTTGCTGCTCTGTCAGGCCTGTGGAACGCATCGGGTTCGGGATGGCCGTGACTGCAGCCTCCGGAGCATCGAACGAGCTCCCGCACCCGCTCGACTGGGGTGGTGTTTCCCGCATGGCCTGTCCGGTGGTCGTCGACGCCGCCAACCTCGACGGGTAGCGGGGCCCCAAGCGGAGGAACGAAAATGGCTCGCTGCGGTCCCGCCGGCGTGTTCGCTGTACTGACGGGCTCCGCCACGGCACGCGCAGTCGGAAGGATGGGCGCAGCGGAGGACCGGTTTACCCCCACGTCCAGCGGGCATCGAGCACGAACCGGTATAGCCCGCTGACGACGATTCCGACCGCATTGGCCGCCAGATAGGGGACAGTCACCCACTCGACGAGGCCATAGAGGACGCCGAGCTGAATCGGTATCGCCGTCCCGCGGATGACGTTGGTCTTGACCAGACCGACGAGATACGAGACGGTTCCAGTGTTCTGTTTCGCTTTGAACGTCCACGCGTTGTTGAGGATGTACGTGAGGACGATGGTGATCTCGATGGAGATGGTCGCGCCGATGAGGTAGTTCAGCGCCGCCGCGTCGACGAATAGCCAGAGCAACAGCATCTGTACCCCGGCTGTGGCGGTCCCGACGGCGACGAATCGGCGGAGTTGCACGGCGACCGGGCCGCTCCGCAGACTGCGGAGGAATGTCCGGAGCATCTATCGATAGCCCAGCGCCTCCAGTCGCTGTTGGAGGTCATCGTCCACGTCGGGGTCCGTCTCGTCCCCGTTTCCATCGCGGAGCATGCTCGCATGGGCAGCAACGATTGGGCCGGACTTCTTCATCATCCGCCGCGCCTCCGGCGTCGGGTCTGCCGACAGATCCGTCTGCTGGGCCGGATCCGACGGCCGGTGGTAGAGCTCGGTCGTTCCCTCGTCGACGTTCGCTATGTAGGTCCAGTGCTGGGTCCGGACGCTCACAAGCAGATCCCCCTCGTCGAGCGAGCGTGGGATGGGCTGGGTCGTCACCTCTTCGCCGCGGACGGTCACCGAGACGACGGGCTGGTCGTCCGGAGCGTCGCCCTCGAGTATGGTCGGGACGAGCGATTGTCCCTGCCACTTCGGCGACTGCGCCACGTCGAGCAGATCGGCGACTGTCGGCGGTATCGCGTCGAGGCCAACCTGCCCCTCGATGCGGCGAGCCGGCGCGTCGGGGGCGTCGACGATGAGCGGCACGTGCGCCAGTTCGTCGTAGAGCTTCGGGTAGTGGGCGAGATGGCCGTGGTCCTGGAACTCCTCACCGTGGTCGCCCGCGACGACGACAGCGGTGTCGTCCCGAACGCCGTTTCCCGAGAGCGTCTCCAGCAGCCGACCGATGCTGGCGTCGACCTGCCGGACCGTCGCCTGATAGAGCATCCGGAGATCCGCGAGCGTGCGCTCGCCGACCTCCCAGCCCAGTCCGGTTCGGGAGTGTGCAAGCAGCATCCGATGGGTACCCAGGAAATCTGAAGACACCTCGCGGATATACCGCGGCGCGGGAACGTACGGCGTGTGGGTGTCCATGTAGTGGACCCAGAGGAAGAACGGCTCATCCGTTTCCTCGATGAACGATGTCGCGGCGTGTTCCACGTCGAACATCCGTGAGGTGTCCAGAAACGGCCGGTCGTCGGTCTCTCCGCGGAGCCACGACCCCACGCGACGGACGGGCGAACTCGCCAACTGGAGCCAGGCTTCGACGGTCGGGTGGGTCGCGAGATACCGGCTGTAGATACTGGAGCCGACACTCGTGACGAACGGTTCGAACTCGTCGAAGCCGTCGTCGTACCCCCAGTGGGAGGTGAGGAAGCCGTTGGCGGCGTTGAAGCCGGCCGTTGCGACGCCGGCCTCGGAGAGGGTCTCTGCGAGCGTCTCCACCCCATCGACGCCGATTCCGCCGGTATCGGCGAACACTGGGCGCGATGCCAGAATGGACGGGAACGAGAACGGCGTCCAGTTCCCCGTGGCAAAGGCCCGCTCGAAAGTGGTCCCGCGCTCAGCAAGCGAGTCGAGGACGGGCGTGTGACGACTATCGTCGTAACTACCGAGGGCGTCTGTTCGGAGCGAGTCCACTGTGACGAGTACGACGTTCTCCATTTCGATTGGGGAGTGGTGGCCGTTGGTCGGGTCGGCGGAGAGCCCGCCGGTAGCTTGGTAGTAAGGCCCCGAGCTTAAATCAGTATCAAAGTCGGCCGAGGACTGGGGCAGACGAACGCGCCGGGGTGAAGCGGGTCTTAGAGGTTGCTCGCCCCGGCGCCGCCCTCGATGGGGATGGAGACGCCGTTGATGTAGGAGGATTTCGGAGACGAGAGGAACGCGACGGTGTCGCCTAACTCCTGCGGGTCGCCGATTCGACCAAGCGGGATACCGCCGCCCCAGTCGGCGACGCCTTCCTCGTAATCCTCGTACTCGCCGCGCTCGACAGCCTGCTCGACGAGGTCCTCGATACGGGACGTCTCGTGGGGGCCTGGCAGCACCGAGTTCGAACGCACTTCGGGCGCGAGCTCTTTCGAGAGCGTCTTCTCCAGGCCGATGACGGCCATCCGGACGGAGTTCGAGAGCACCAGGGAGTCGATCGCCTCCTTCACCGAGCGGGAGGTGATGAACGTCATCGTCCCGTTATCTGCCTCTTTCAGATGCGGGGCGGCCTCCCGCACCGTTCTGACCGCACTCATCACCAGCAGGTCGAACGCGTCGTACCAGTCCTCGTCGTCGGTGTCCATGAACGCCCCGCTGGGCGGGCCGCCCGCGCTCGTGACCAGCGTGTCGAGGCCGCCGAACTCCTCGACCGTTCGGGTGACGAGGGTCTCGATATCCGCTTTCTCGGTCAGGTCGCCCTGGACGCCGACGACGTGGCCGTCGCCGACGGGTTCCAGTTCGTCCACCGTTTCAGCGAGTCGCTCCTCGTCGCGGCCGTTGACGACGACGTTCGCGCCCTCGCGGGCCAGCGCCTTCGCGGACGCTTTGCCGAGACCGCTGCTTGAAGCTGTGACGAGCGCACTCGTGCCTTCGAGTTCTAACTCCATACCCGGGGTTCCGGGTGAAAGATTATAAATCCGGCCTGCTCCGGAAACGTCTGTGGGGTTCCCGTCCGCGCCGGTCGGGTCGGCGGCGCTGCCCGCGGCGAAGCCGGTCGCTTCCGGTCCCACCCACCCGGACACAATCGTTTTCGGCAAGCCTAAAAACTCGGCCCGCCGAGAGGACGACGATGAGTGAGTATGGGCTGTCGGACGTGAGCGTCGTAATGGGGAGCTACAACGAGGCCGAGGCCATCGGCCCGGTGCTCGACGATATCGAGGCCGCAACCGACGGCAAGGCCGACGTAGTCGTCGTCGACAGCTCCACCGACGGCACCGCGGATATCGCCCGAGGCCACGGCGCGACCGTCATCGAGCAGGAGCCCCAGGGCTACGGCATCGCGGTCCGTGAGGCGCTGCTCTCGGCGACAAATGCCGTCCGGATCACGACCGACTGCGACGGCACCTACCCGATGGAGCGCATCCCGGACTTTCTCGACCTGCTCAACGACGGCTACGACGTCGTCAGCGGCGACCGGCTCTACCACGGCGCCGACACGATGCCGACGATGAACCGCTACGGTAACCACGCCTTCGCCGCGCTCGCGAGCGCGCTGCTGGGTGAGCGCGTCCACGACGTGACGACGGGGATGCGCGCGTACCGCGCGGACCTCGTCGAGGAGATCACCTGGACCGAGAACACCGGGCTTTCGGCCGAACTGTTGTTGCGCCCGGTGATGCGTGACTACGACGTGCGCGAGGAGCCAATCGCGTACGACGAGCGGCTGGGTGAGACGAAACTCGACCCGTTCACTGGCGGGGCGGAGATCGCGAAATCCATCGTGAAAGTCTGTCTGGACGAGCGACGACGGTACCGCTCCCTTCTACGCTGATTCGTTCTGTAGGTTCGTCTCCACGACCGCCCAGCCGGGCGATTCACCCAGTCCGACCGGCACACAGCGGTCCGGAACCGGACAGCGCTCGACCGTCGGTGAGAGCGCACGGTGCTGGCCCCGCTCCTCGGCGACGAGAACGCTCAGCCGATAGCTGAACCCGGAGCCAGCCCCGGGGCCCGTGGAGACGAACACCTCGACGACCAGTTCATCACGTTCCGCGACGGCGACCCGTCCGTCACCGCTTCCACCGGTCGAGATGTTCGGACCAGTAAGTTCCGCCCGGCCGTCCGCGATGGTCAGGGTCAGTCTGAGCCTGTCGAGCGTGCTGTTCGCGACGTAGTAGGCCGACCCCGTCTCCCCACCAACCCGGAGAGTCACGCTCTCGGCATCGCTGGGGAGTCCGAGCGACGCGCCCAGCCGCAGCCTCTCGCCCGATACGCGCTGGACCTGCCGCAGTTCTGCCGTGACAGGGACACCGTCGGTCGGGTTCCACGAGCCACGAAAGACGTAGCGGTAGAGCGGTTTCTCCGGGAACGTGTCGGCGACAGCGAGTTCGCGAGTGTCTCCCAGCGCATAGATACTGCCCGCGAACTCACCGTCGTTTCGCAGTAGCTGGAACGGGTGGTTCAGCCACGGACCGTACGGCGTCGGGAGGAAGACGACCGCTCCGGCGTCCGGTCCACGCGGGCCGGCAACGGTGGCTTTCCGCTGGTTCAACTCCCCCATCGGCGCGTATCCCGCAGCGAGTTCCTCGCTCACCGCCCCATTGCGCGATACCGGCCCCTCGGCGGTCGTCGCCGCCACGGCGCCGACGAGGGTCGCGCTGATTACCAGCGCAGCCAGCGAGAGTTGGCGGGCTGTCCGTGCGTCGAACCGAGTCGTCGCGTGACGATTGAGCCACTGTGTGCCGGCGACGACGGCCACCGCGGCAAACAGCGCCGTCGGAACGAGCAGGTCGTAGTGGTAGTACGGCCCGAGATACTGGACCAACCCGTCATCCGGCACGGAGAGCCGGCCGAGTACGTTGTGGTTCCCCCAGAACGCAACGTTGCCCGCCGGGATAGTGAGAAATAGCGCGGCGACCAGCGCCGGGCGGGTCGACCTCTCGGTGGCGCCGGCTTCTCCGTCATCTCGAACGAGCCGGTCTCTTGCGGTTACGAGCAGTCCAGCGGCGGCGAGGGCCGTGCCGAGCGCCCCGGCAACGACCCACTCAGTGAACAGCAGCGCGAGCACCCGGCTGTTGGCTTCGAGCGCCAGCGAGAGTGTGTAGTTCGTCTCGTGGCCGAGGATCTGTCGGTGGCCGAAGCCGATGCCGTCGGCGGGCGCGAACGCCTCGTACGGGAACACCAGCGGGTCGCCCGTGACGAGGGCGTTGTAGCCCAGCGCGACGGCGACGCCGGCACTACCGAGCGATGCAGTCAGAATCCGGCGCGTCAACAGTGCCCGGTCTGAGGCCGTGATAGCGTCGTTGGCGCCGTTGACCAGCCGAAACGGGGTTCGCCACGCTCCCGAGCGCGCGAGCGTGATGCAGGCGTGAACGACGAACGGGAGTCCGAACAGCAACGCAGTGTACGGCCGGGCGAAGAAGGCGATGCCGATGGCCACTCCTGCCGCCGCCGCGGCCCGCCGACTCCCGGTCCGTTCGGCGCGCAGATACGCGAGCGCGAAGGTAAGCTCGAACGCCGCCGTCAGCGCGTAGGGGAGATAGACGCCCGAGTGAACCAGGAACAGCGGCGACGCGATGACGAACAGCCCCGCGAGCAGCCCGGTGCGGGCGTCGAACAGTTCCCGGCCCACTCCCGCGGTCAGCGCGACGATTGCTCCGGAGACTCCGGCGAGTGCGAGCGGGAAGCCGCCGAGCAGGCGGCCAAGCGCGAACACCGCCGCCGGGACGGGTGCGTACTTCGCGTAGAGCCCCCGCTCGCTCTCCACGAAGAACCAGGGCCGAAACGCGTCTTCGACCGGCTGGTCGAGGAAGAGTCGCCCCGAGAGCAGCAGTTCGGCCTGCTGGAGGTAGACACCCTCGTCGTGATTGAGCGAGCGGTAGGGAAACAGCTCCGTCGTCGCGAGCACCGAGACAGCGGCCCCACCGAGCGCGAGCAGAATCGTCGCCGCGCGGACACGGTCGAGCCAGTCGAAGCGCTCGAAAATCGAGGAGCCGTCGTGCCAGCCCATCTACGGCGTCGGATACCAGGCGAGCGTGTGGTCAGCGACGAGTCGGACCCGAACCGGCTCACCCGTCTCGAACACCTCGGCGTGGTTGTGGAGACAGCGGACGACAGTTCCGTCGGTCAGTTCGACGTGGTAGACGAACGACGGTCCGGTGTACTGGCGCCGGATGACGGTGCCGTCCGCCTCAGCTTCGCCAACTGGGGTGAGCCGCAGGTCGTCGGGTCTGACCAGCACGTCGACGGTGACGCCAGCGTACTCGTCGGAGATCCCTTTCAGTAGCGCCCGGCTGTAGGAGCCGATATCCGTTTCGACGGTCTCCTCGCCGACCCGCCCGGGGAGGAAGGATGCCTGTCCGAGGAACGAGGCGACGAAGCGTGATTTGGGCTGCTCGAACAGCTGTGCGGGCGTCCCAACCTGTTCGACGTGGCCGTCGTGCATCACGGCGACGCGGTCGGAGATGGAGAGCGCCTCCTCCTGGTCGTGGGTCACTGAGACGGCTGTGACGCCCGCTTCGTCGAGAATACGGGTTACCTCCTCACGCATCTCTACGCGGAGGCGCACGTCCAGGTTCGAGAACGGCTCGTCGAGCAGCAGGACGTCGGGTTCGGGGGCGAGCGAGCGCGCGAGTGCGACACGCTGGCGCTGTCCGCCCGAGAGGTCGCCTGGCGAGCGGTCGCCGTAGCCGTCGAGTCCCACGAGGTCGAGGAGTTCGGCCACCCGCTCGTCGGCAGCGTCGCTGTCCGGGTTCTCCAGGCCGAACGCGATGTTCTCCGCGACAGTGAGATGCGGGAACAGCGCGAACTCCTGGAACACCATCCCCACGTCACGCTGCTCCGGGGGAACTGTCGGCCCGTCGCCGGCAACGACGACGCCAGCAACGGAGACGGTTCCCGCAGTCGGTTCTTCGAGACCGGCGATGGCCCGGAGCGTCGTCGTCTTCCCGCAGCCCGAGGGACCGAGAAGCGTCAGCAGCTCCCCCTCCCGGACCGAGAGATCGACACCCTCGACAGCGGTCTCGGAGCCGAACTGCTTGACCACGTCCTCGAGTTCCAGCACTGTCGGCTGGGTTTCTTCCTCGGATTGCACGCTCGTCGCGGTCGTCGACTCCGTTCTGGCGGTCCCATTCGTTCCCGCGTCGGAGCCCCCTTCGGTGGCTGGAGCCGCCTCCGGTCCCCCCATCCCGTCAGTCAATGCGCCGGTCCGCTCTCCGTCCGTCGACGCGGACCCGTCGGTCACTCGCTCGCTGTCGGCGGCCGGCTCGTCAGGTGCGGATTCGGCGTCGGGCATTGTTAGCTCCGTTCCTGTCGCAAAAGCGGGACCATCGACAGTCCCGACAGCACCACCAGCACCAGCGCCGGTAGCGCCGCCCGGCCGTAGTAGCCCGCTTCTTGTACTCGCCAGATGTAGGTCACCAGCGTTGTAAACCCTGTCGGGTGAAGGATGAGCGTTGTATCCAGCTCTTTCATCGTCGTGAGAAAGACGAGAGCGGCGCCAGCGAGTAGTCCTGGCGCGATGAGCGGGAGGGTCACGCGCTGGAACGCCCGTCGCGGCGGCTCGCCGAGGACGCGTGCAGCGCCGATGAGTTCGCGGTCGATCCCGAGCACCGAGGAGCGGGCCGACCCCACCGCCTGCGGGAGGAACCGGACGACGTAGGCGAACACCAGGAGCGGAAGCGACTGGTAGACCAGCTGTGCGGCCTCCACGCTGACGTACTGCTGCAGCCAGTTGCTGCTGAAAAAGACCAGTGAGAGGCCGAGCACGACGCCGGGCATCGCGTAGCCCAGATACGTCGCCCGCTCGGAGATTCGGGCGACCAGCGAGCCCGAGCGGCCGGCGTAGTATGCGACGGGGAGCGCGAACAGTAGCGTCACGAAGGCGGCGAGCGCGGCCACGTAGACGGAGTTCATCGCGAAGGCGGGCTGGAACGCCAGCCCCCCGCCGGCGTAGCCCGGGCCGGACCGGAGCAGCCACATCGTCAGAATCCCGACCGGGAGGACGAGCGTGAACACCGAGACCAACGCGGGCAGCAGGGTCGCTACCCAACGCAGCCGACCCAGCGAGACCATCGGCGTCGAGGAGGCGGGGGTCCCGTAGCCAGACGCATCCTCGCCGCCGACGCGGGACTCCAGGGCGAGTACCACAGCCGTCACGGTCAGCAGTTGGAGCGAGAGCAGCGTCGCGTTCGCCCGGCCGACGCCGAAGCTGTTGAGTTCGACGTAGATGACTCGGGTGAACACGTCGTAGCGCATGATCGCGGGCGTCCCGAAATCCGAGAGCGTGTAGAGCGCGACCAGCAGCGCGCCCGCCGTGACCGCCGGCGCCACCTGTGGGAGGATGACCCGGCGGAACGCTCTGGGGTAGCTGTGGTTCAGCGTGCGGGCGGCCTCCAACTGCGTCTCGTCGAACGAGAGCAGCGAGGCACGGGTCGTGAGGAACACGTACGGGTAGACGAACAGCGTCAGCACGAGCGCTGTTCCGCCCAGCCCGTACACGGTCGGCACGCCCACACCCAGTGGCGCGAGGACATTCGCGAGCGCGCCACTCGGCCCGAACGCCGAGACGTAGGCGAACGCGCCGATGTAGCTCGGCACGACAAGCGGGACCGCGATCGCGACGGTCCAGAACCGCCGGAATGGGAGGTCGGTCTGGACCGTGAGAACGGCGAGCGGAACGCCAAGCAGGATCGAGGCGCCCGTGACGGCGGCGACGAGGACGAGGCTGTTGAGCAGGACGCCCGTCGCCGTCTGGGACGTGAGCAGCGAGACGGCGTCGGTGACCGGTACCTGTGTGGCCCGCGCAACCAGCCAGAGCAGTGGGGAGAGCACCGCGGCTGCGACGGCGGCCGAAAGCAGGACGAGCGAGAGCGAAACGCCCTCCTCGTCCAGTCCCGCGAGCCCCCGAAGCCGCGTCCGGAGCGCGCTTCCGCCCCCGGAGCTCTCCCGCGTCGCCATCAGAGGACGCCCACCTCACGCATCAGTTCGACCGTCGGCCCGATGTTCGAGAGCTTCGAGAGGTCGATATCCGGCGGGTTCAGCTCGTCGATGGTCGGGAGCCCGCCGACCGGCGGGATCTCCGGAATCATCGGGTACGCGTACGTCCGAGTGGCGAAGAACTCCTGGGCCTCCGCCGAGAGCAGGTGGCGGAGGAAACTGTTCGCCAGGTCGGTCCGCTGGCTGGCCGAGAGCACCGCCGCACCCGCGACGTTGATGAGTGCGCCCGCGTCCCCGCTGGTGAACGCGAGTTCGACCGGAGACTCGGGGCGGGAAGCCTGCACGCGCAGCGCGTAGTAGTGGTTCGCGAAACCGGCCTGGAGTTCGCCGTCGGCAGTGGCGTTGGAGACGAGGAACTCGTTATTGTACTCCGAGACGCCCGCTTCGAGCATATTCTCCAGCCACGTTTTCGTGCGCGCTCGACCCTCCTGCAGCCGCATCGCGGTGACGAACGCCTGGAACGCGCCGTAGGTGGGCGCCCAGCCCATCTCGCCGGCGAACGCCTGCTCCGGGAACGCCATCACGGTATCCGGAATGTCGTCGGCAGAGAGCGCGTTGGTGTTGTACGGGACTGCGCGGGCGCGCCCCGCGGTCCCCACCCAGTCGTTGTTCGGGTGGAACTCGTCGGGGACGGGATCGGTGACCGCCGACGGGAGCGTCTCGGTGAGGTCCTCCTTCGCGACAGCGGAGAGCGAGCCGGCGTCGACGGACCAGAACACGTCGGCGGGCGTCGCCCCGCCCTCGCTGATGAGCGTGTTCGCCGCCTCGGACGTTCCGGACTCCCGCGGCGTCGCGGTGAACTCGGGGTAGATGGTCTCCAGTTTGGTGATGAGGTCGCGGTAGAGCCCACCTTCACCGCCGCCCAGGTAGATGGTCAGTTCACCCGAGAGTGCCGGGAGGTCCTCGATACGCGTGCCGCCGACCTCACCGCGGCCCTCCGCAAGTGCGCCGGAGCCGCGGAACTCCGCGAACGCCGCCTCGCCGCGGGTACCGTTTCCGGTGCCGCCGGTTCCGGTCGGTGTGCCGTCGCCGCCACTGCAGCCCGCAATGCCGACGAGACCGGTCCCCGCGACGGTCGCGAGAAACCGCCGGCGGTTGGTGCGCTCAGTCATCGGCGGGCACCTCCGCGGGCTGTGCGACGGCTGCGTCGAGTGCCGAGAGGCAGTCGAGCCAGTCGCGCATGTACTCGCCGCAGTAGTTGAGGAACGCGCCGTTGGTCCACTCCTCGAACTCGCCGGTTGCGAGCGCCTCGGCCATCGCCGCGTACGCCTCGCGGAACGATTCGGCGCCGGCGCCGGCCTCGTCCTCGGACGGCTCCGCCGTCTGAGCGGCCCGTGGAGCCGAAGGCTCCACGTTGTCGATTACCTCCCAGACGTGTTCGTTGAGTTCGAGGCCCGCAACTTCGTTCTGCAGATCGTCGAACGTCGAGCGGGGCGCTTTGTTGTGCTCACAGAGCGGGCCGCCGTTGTACACCTGTTTATCCAGCAGGTCGCAGGCGCGCTTGAGGAACAGCCCCGACCAGATATCGTCGAAGCGGCCGACATCCCAGCGGTTGTCGTCCATCGGGAGCTGGTAGAACGCCGGGACGACCTCCCGGCGGAACGCGAGATTCATCGAGCAGACGGTGAGATACTGCCCCTCGGCGGCGACGAAATCCTCGCCGAAGTCGTCGGCGCTCGTCCGGGTCTGGGCCTGCCCCTCCAGGTCGCCGTCCATCAGGATTCGCACCGCGTCGAGGTCCGGCACGTTCGTCCAG
>NZ_JAZKRY010000060.1:0-18046 GCF_036626355.1 Halolamina sp.
TACTGCAGGGTCACTCGGTGATTCTTGGAGCAAAACCAATCTGGATGAGACCGTATGCAGTGAGACGATCAGTCTCAACTTTTGTCGCGCCTTGGAAGCTGCACAACCCCGGAGGATAGACGAGTTTTGGATCGAATCTTCGTCAACTCGTGGTTCTCGTCACCAATCAAGCGTCGGTTTCGAACCCCCGGTCGTAATCAAACGCCAGCTGAGGAGATCGCTAACTAGGCAGTGCCAGGATGGGATCCTGCGCTCCGATCAGCACTTGTTCCAGCCGCTCGACTTCGCGACGGTGTCCTCCGAGATTGTGGCGCTGTTCGCATTCCTGTGGCTGCTGGTGACCGACGCCTCCTCGTAGTGGCGGCAGTCCCCCCTGAGATCACCGTCTGTCCTCGATCGCCGACGAGATCGTCGCATAGTCCGGCCGGTCAATGAGCGTCCCGTCGACGAACACGCTCGGGGTTCCCTGGACGCCACGGTCGAGTCCGGCCTCGCGGTCCGCCTCCAGTACTGGCCGGTAGCGTGCCTCGCTCGCGGCGGTCACTACCGTGTCCGGGTCAGCGTCGACGGCGCCGGCGAGGTCACGAAGGAGTGACTCCGAGTACGTGGGAGAGCCGTCCGTCCAACCTTCCTCGAACAGCCGTTGGGTGAACGTGAAGAACGCCCTGTCGCCGACGGTGTCCTGGACTCCGCGGGCGGCCCCGGGGGCTTCCCACGACCAACGGTCGTCGACCGGGATGGGGAAGTCGTGGTGTTCGTACTGCACGTCACCGGGGTCGACGTACTCGTCAACGAGTCGGGGGTGGACGTCGACGGCGAACGTCCGACAGTGCGGGCACGCGAAGTCCTCGAACACGGCGACCGTCACCGGCGCGTCGTCGGCCCCTTGGACGGGTGTCGGAAGCGACTCAATGGCGTCTGCGGGCGTCTCCTCGTCGGCTTCGCCGCCACCGAGGCAGCCCGCGATAGCGGCGGTTGCGCCTGCAGACAGTCCAGTGAGGACGGCGCGTCTGGTTGGCATCGAGCGTCGAGACGGGTCGGGCATTACACAATATCGGTCCGCACCCGACAACACGGTTGCGGTCGGTCCCCGGAGTTCGAGAGTCGAACCAGTCAACCGCTGCAGTACGCCATCGCCTCGCTGATGGTTTCCTCGTGGCCGCTCAGCGTCACGCGGTCGCCCGGGCGGTCCGCGAGCGCATCTCGGAGCTGAGCGCGGGGGCCGGCACCGGCGGCTCCGGCGAGGACGGCGAGAGCGCGGACAGTGCCCAGTTCGAGGAACTCGTGAGCGACGGCCACAACGGGCGGGCAGGCGGCCAGCGGCAGGACCACGAGGAGACCGGCACCGACCACCAGCAGGACTGATGGGGCTTAGTTTCGGTCAGCCCGTCGTCCGAGTCTGCGTGACGCGCCGGTCGCACCGGCGTTCGAACCCGTCGATTGCAGTAGAGCCAACAGATGGCAGTAGTGGTCAGAATCTCGATTCTATCTCGTTGTCCTTTTCCTTGATTAACGCTTATACCTGTGTGTTATTCGGAATTTTTCAGAAATATTTAGAAGAACTGTCGACCTCAGGATTTATAACCAGGCTGGATACATGGCATGTCATGGCAATCCATGAGTATTCGGCCACGGAATTAGCGGTGAAAATCCGGCAAGGAGATCTCTCTCCGGTTGAAGTCGTCGATGCATATGTAGATCGTATTGAACAAAGAAACGACCGCATCAATGCGTTCGTCACCGTCTGTGACGAACGAGCTCGACAACACGCACAAGAGGCAGAAGACGCGCTGGAACGTGGCGAAGATGTCGGCCCCTTACATGGCGTCCCCGTTGGGATTAAAGATCTTCAGCCAGTCGCAGGTGTACGAACAACGTTCGGTTCAAAACTGTACGAAGACCACGTTCCCGAGGCAGATAGCGAGATCGTCCGTCGTCTCAAAGACGCAGGCGCCATCGTGCTGGGCAAAACCAACGCACCTGAATTCGGTCTCGAAGGAACTACCGATAACTATCTTTTCGGACCGACAAGCACACCATTTGATGCTGAAAAGAATGCAGGAGGGTCCTCGGGGGGGAGTGCAGCGGCAGTTGCTGATGGGTTGGTGCCGATCGCTCAAGGCTCGGACGGCGGTGGATCTATTCGAATCCCGGCCTCTTTCTGCGGTGTTTATGGATTTAAGGCCTCTTTCGGCCGCATTCCGGCAGCTGGTTCACCGAATAAATTTGTCCGTCATACGCCGTTCCTTCACGTCGGACCACTCACTCGGACGGTCGAAGATGCAGCACTACTGATGGATATTCTTGCTGGGCCCAGCCGACACGACCCCTTCTCCTTGCCCGAGACAGAGAGTAGCTATCACCAATCGACTCGTCAACCCATCGACGATCTGGAAATCGCATACTCCCCGGATCTCGGTCTGTTCCCGATCGATGAGCGAGTACAGTCAGCTGTTGAATCTGCGACGACCGATTTAGCGGCAACGGGAGCGACGGTAGAAGAAGCTGAACTCGAATTCGAGTACTCTCGAGCGGAGATCCTGGATGCGTTCGGTACGATGTTCGATGTACACTTCGCGTATCAGGCGGCGTGTGAGATCGACTCTCTCCCAGCGCGAATGGATGACGTGACGCCCGAGATAGCCAAGTCCATTCGGCATGGTGAAGAGTTGAGCGCTGTGGACTACCGATCACTGGAACTCATCCGCACTGCGGTGTTCGACACGATTCAATCCATTTTCGATGACTACGATCTATTGGTTACCCCGACTTTGGCCGTTCCTCCGTTCGATAATGACGACCCGGACATCTTTTCGAACGACATCCTCGTGGGCCCTGGTGAGGTTGCTGGCGAAGAAATCGATCCACGCGATGGCTGGACTCTCTGTACACCGTTTAATATGTCCGGACATCCAGTCGCATCTATTCCCTGTGGGTTCACCGGCGAAAATCTCCCAATTGGCATGCAGATCGTTGGTGGCCGTCACGCGGATACGACCGTGTTAGCGGCGAGTGCTGCATTTGAACGTCTTAGCCCCTGGCAGCAGAACTATCAGGACTGACCGTTCGGAACCCACTCACGATTCGTCTCACACAGGTCGGGCTGTAACGTCATCCCCTCCCGCGTTCCCAGCCCGAAGAACGACGTCGTCTTGGTAGTGGCGTCCGGCCAGCAGGATACCGATCGGCAGAACCATTCATCGTTCTCGATGAACTCCACAGCCGAACGCGCAGGGTTAACCCGGGTTTGACCGAGATTAGTATCCAACCCGACTGATGACCGATAGAATCAGACCGGGTACCCTGTAAACACCATATTGCCCACGTCACCCCGTCAAACCGAGCCAACGGCGACGTCATCCGCGACTTCCTCTCGGTCGCGGACCTCCTCGAAGAGCCACAGCTCGCCCAACTGGACGCGTCTCTCGCCCGAGACGAGGAAGCAATCGTTCAGGCCCTCCGAGGAAGACGGTGGCAAGTTGGTCGCCAAGCACAGGGAAAGCCAGTAACACGGCGAGTACTTGCGTGCCGTGTAGAACACAAGTTCATTCCACGGGAGCAGTACCCCCGACACGGCATATATAACGGCAATTGGCGCCGCTAAGAGACATCCAACCGCGTAGACCGGTCTGTATACGCACCCAAGAATCACGCCGAGTGGGACGGTCATGCCTGCACCGACTGCGAGTAACACCCGGAGAACAGCTGTGCTTTCCCCTGATGGAGTGACGGCCAAACGCAATACATTCAACTAACCGAAGAGTACCCGCGTGGCCGCGGCGTGTGGGAGGTCACTTACTGGTTTTCGAGGGCGTCGAGGATACACGCGGCGGCAATCACCGCCTCTTTTGGGACGTTGCTGGCGTCGTCGATGCTGACCGTGTAGGCGTCCCGCAGCGAGAACTTCCCCTCGATATCGCCGACGTGGTCGCCGTCGGCGTCGAATATTTCGTATTTATTCGGGATGAGGTTCGCAACGGAGATGAGATGCCGGAGCGCCGCGAGGGGTTTGCTCTTTGAGCGGATGGTCGCCAGCGACTCCCCGGAATCGGGGTCCCGAACCGTCCAGTTCTCCACGAACAGCGAGAAGTCCTCGTCGAGGACGACGACCTCTTCGCCGGTGCCCGCATCCGTGATGGCGTAGTTCCCTGCGATGTCCATGATCCCGCCCGCCTTCACCGTGAACGCGTCCTCGTCGTCGCCGGTGAGGAACGGGAACTCCTCTTTCATTTTGAACATTTTCTGCTTCCCGCGCAGGACGACGTCGCCAGCGCTGTCGCGGACGACGTACTTGTTCCGGATTGCTGACTGCTTGACCTCGTAGCGATCGTCGTCGAAATCAACCGTGGAGATGTCGTAGGAGGGTGACGCCGATTTGAACGTGGAAGGCTCGGTCATAGGTAACTTGTAGACCACATTGAAAGATAAAACCTTCTGCATAGATCGAGATCTCATAATACCGGTATTGCTGGGGATAGCCATGGCTGCACTGAATATCCCGCATTCGTTCTAGTTTAATACTATCAGTAAAAAATAGTAATGAATCGCTGTACAGCGAGGGTCTCTCGGACTCCTGCTCCAGTACGTTTGTCGAGTACAAAGCGCCCGATCAGGGCGTCTCCGTGGAGCAAGTCGAGCCGGACCACACGTTCCAACGCTGTTCTCGAACGGACTGCGGGTTCACGCACGACGACAACAGCCACGGAGAACACTTCGAATGCCAGAAGTGCGGGTACGACGTCAACGCGGACTACAACGGCGCAAGGAACATCGGGCTACGGTACGGCCGGAAGCGGACACACAAACTCCGTTCCCCGCCCAAGTCGGGGAGCGGAGACGCAGAAGCAGACCTGCGTATAAATGGTGGGGCGTTGAACGGCGAGAGTCACTAGCCCATTGCTGGCGACTGATTGCCGGGAGTCCACATTAAAGCCCCACCCTCAAGCACCGAGGCGCGTATACGCCGAGGGAGTAGGGTGGGGTAGTTTACGGATGGTTCCGCTCCTACAACCGACAGTATATCTGTCGGACGCCTGTATAACTCGGTGGATGGGCAATCAGCTACCCCACACGAACACGCCGTACTGCATAGATGAGCGGTGATAACAACTCCCGTCATCCAGAGAACCCGTCCGATAGTGGCGAAGGCGGGCCTTCGCGGTCGTTGGCAGAACGGTACTCACTCATCATGGGCCGATTCGTCCACGGAATCGAGTTGGCCGCCGCTACCGTTTTTGCCGTACTCTTCGCAATCGGCGTCGTCGATCTGATGCTCCAGATACTCGGGTCCGCGAGGTCGGGCAGCATCACCGACCCGCTCGTCGTCATCAGCTTCATCGACACGGGACTCCTCCTGCTGATTATCGTCGAGGTGTACCAGACCGTGCTTGCGTACGTCGAAGAGAACGACACCCGACAAATCGTCCAGCTCGTAATCTACACCGGTGTCATAGCGATGGTCAGGAAGGTCATCATCTTTCGAACCGGCGAGTACGCCACGCTCGAGGACGCCTTGTTCGCCGCCGGCGCGTACGCGATTATCATGTTTGCGCTGGTTGCGCTGCTCTTTGCCGAGCGGGTATACGGGAGCGATGCTGCGCTGCTATCCGACGGATAACCCCGGTCGTAATACTGCCGGACAGAACGATGCAACTATCGCTCGCCGTGAATCGGCCGTCACCTGGTGTGATAGTTAGCGGCTGGTGAGCAACTCTGTATTGACTTCTGTCCGGCAGTATAAGCTGTACCGATGATAGTTGGACCCGTGGAATGTAGGCCGCCTCAGGGTTCGTCGTTCACACTCAGCGTTTCACGAATACTCCAACTTTTGGACTCAGAGCTGCATGCTGTATACCCGCACTCTACCCAGCAGGCGACCAAAACCTCTCAGAAAATGGCAGCTCAAAATACCAGGAAGAGCCCACAAGTCAAGTATCGACATTCCGTCAGAAGTCACGTGCTGGTTGTACAGCCGCGCAGGATACGCAGACACTCTCCAATATGGGGTCTGAAAGCGTATTCCCGTCTGAGAATTTCAACGCAGGCCTGCTTGCTCGACACTGAACGATTTATTGATAGAGGACATACTGTACGGTATGGATTCCGTTGACTCGGACACGATGATGGTTGTTGCCGGGGTTGTGCTCAGTCTGCTGGCCCTGATAGAGATTTACTCGAATTGGAAGAACACCCGAGACGGCCCCACAGCGTGACGGCATAGGCAACGCGTCGGACAGTGAGCGGGAGTCGCGACCGTCGCATCACACGGCCGAGCCGACGGCTGGCAGGTTCGGCATTCGAGCACAGTTCGAGAAGGTCGTTTTCCGGGGCGGTTCGACGAGGCCAGCAGGTCTGCAGGCGCCGCGACGATCAACAGCGGCTGTGCCCGTCTCAGTCTTTCATCTCTTCTACGGCCTGCCTGATCTCTTCGAGTTTGAAATACGATGCCAGGGCGAGTATCGTGGTGGGCCACAAGCCGACGAACTGTCCTCGCTGTTTGTCACCACGGACGTAATAGAAGTACAGCGCAAGCACGACGGACCCCATTGACGCTAGTACGGCAGTCCCAAGGCCATCGGTACTAATCTCTTCAATTGCTTCGGCTGTCGATTTGTCGGCCGTATCTGCCATATCTTGAGTTGTTTCTGGAGCATAATATCAGTTTCGCCATACGATCCGCTCGGTAACTCGGTACTGACTGGCCAGCCACAGTGTCGCTGCCGGAACACGGCGTTAGAACCACGCCGTCAGCGCTTTCTCCGCTCTCCAGAATGAAGCCAGCCATCGACGCTGAGCCGCCTGCTCACTGACGGCAATGTGTTATGCCAGCACGACCGTGCCGCAGATACCGTTTTCTCAAGCAGCTCCTGTGCGGATGCGTGTCGCAAAGCCGATTCAGATCGGCGGATTCAAATCCGAAGCACTGACTGACGGTCTGCCGGGCAACGACGGAAATCCTGTCCTCGGCAGCCCCGAGAAGTCCACGTCGCTTGGCGGAATGCTGTATCACCCGCTCTGGCGACTCGACCGAGCCACGCTGCCTGACTCTGGGGAGACTCTGCGCAAGATATACGCGCTGTCTCCAGCACGTCCACCGACACATCTCTCCTGTTGAGGGCAGCAAAAGGGGCTAAAACAGGAAACCCGACGGGTAGTCGAGCTTACTGGAACGTCCGGGCGATAGGTTCCTCCTCCCGCTCGACGTCGCTGCGGTGGAACCGCTTTTCGATCTCCTCGTACTGCTCGCGGGCCTCGTCCGTGACGGAGGGGACGACCTCCTCGAGTGCCTGTTCGAAGTGCTGCATCGTCACGCGGACGTTGCCCACGCTGGTGTCGGCCTCCTCGGGGTCGACGCTGTTGATGAACTCCCGGGTGGCGTTCAGCGACGCCTCGCGGGCGAGCGCTTCGAGGTCGGCGCCGACGTAGCCCTCGGTTCGCATCGCGATCGCGTCGAGATCGACATCGTCGGCCAGCGGCTTGTGCTTCGTGTGGACGTCGAGGATTGCCCGGCGGGCCTCCTCGTCGGGCACCGGCACGTGGACGTGACGGTCCAGGCGACCGGGGCGGATCAGCGCGCTGTCGATGAGGTCCGGGCGGTTGGTCGTCGCGACGACGACCACGTCCTCGAGCGTTTCGAGGCCGTCGAGTTCAGTCAGCAGCTGGCTAACCACGCGCTCGCTGACGCCGGAGTCGCCGGTGTTACGACCGCGCTCGGTCGCGATGGCGTCGATCTCGTCGAAGAACACCACCGTTGGGGCGTTCTCACGAGCCTTGCTGAAGATCTCGCGAACGCCCTTCTCGGACTCGCCGACGTACTTGTCGAGCAGCTCCGGCCCTTTCACGGAGATGAAGTTGCTCTCGGCCTCGTTGGCCACGGCCTTCGCCAGCAGCGTCTTCCCGGTGCCGGGCGGACCGTAGAGCAGCACGCCTTTCGCGCTCTCGACGTCCATCTGTTCAAACACATCGGGGTAGTCGAGTGGCCACTGGATCGTCTCGCGCAGGCGCTCCTTGGTGCCCTCGAGACCACCCACGTCCGTCCAGGTGACGTCGGGGACTTCGACGAACACCTCCCGGAGCGCGCTGGGCTCGATCCCCCGCAGCGCCTCCTTGAAGTCCTCCTCGGTGACGTCGAGGCGTTCGAGCGTCTCGGCGTCGATCTCGTCAGCCTCCAGGTCGAGCTCCGGACGGAAGCGCCGGAGCGCGATCATCGCCGACTCCTTGGCCAGCGACGCCAGGTCGGCGCCGACGAAGCCGTGGGTGTTCTCGGCGAGCTGGTCGAGATCCACGTCGTCTGCAAGCGGCATGTTGCGCGTGTGGACCTGCAGGATCTCCTCGCGGCCGTTGGTGTCGGGCACGCCGATCTCGATCTCGCGGTCGAAGCGCCCGCCACGGCGGAGCGCGGGGTCGATGGCGTCGAGGCGGTTCGTGGCGCCGATGACGACGAGTTCGCCGCGCTCCTCCAGGCCGTCCATCAGCGAGAGCAGCTGCGCGACGACACGGCGCTCCACGTCGCCGCCGGCCTCGTCACGCTGGGGGGCGATGGAGTCGAGCTCGTCCATGAAGATGATGGCCGGGCCCTCCTCCTGGGCCTCCTCGAACACTTCACGGAGCTGCTCCTCGGACTCCCCGTAGTACTTGCTCATGATCTCGGGGCCCGAGATCGTGTGGAACGAGGCGTCGATCTCGTTGGCCACAGCTTTCGCGATGAGCGTCTTCCCCGTGCCGGGCGGGCCGTGCAGCAGCACGCCCTTCGGCGGCTCGATACCGAGCCGGCCGAACAGCTCGGGGTGGCGCATCGGCAGTTCGATCATCTCACGGACCTGCTCGAGCTCCCTGTCGAGCCCACCGATGTCCTCGTAGGTGACGTCGGGCATCTCGGCGCCGTCACCGGCGCCGGCCCCGGTTGGGCCGGTCTGCTGGAGCTGCTCTGCGGGCTGCTGGCTGATCTCCACCTCCGTGCTGTCGGTGATGACCACCGTGCCATCCGGGGTGGTGTCAGCGATCTTCAGCGGCACTGCCTGCCCCTGCCCGCCCATGAAGCCGAAGCCGAGTGGGAGCTGCACGTCCTGGCCGGCGGTCACCGGCTGGCCCGAGAGCTCCTTGCGGAGCAGGCCGCCGATGTCGCCGCGGATGTTCATGTTCTGGGGAAGGGCGACGGTGACCCGTTCGGCGGGGTTCACGTCGGCGGGGTCGACCTCGACGCGGTCGTCGATACCGACACTCGCCTCCTGGCGAAGTCGGCCGTCGATACGCACCACGCCGGTGCCGTCGTCCTCCGGGTAGCCGGGCCAGACTCGCGCGATTGCGGTGCCCTGTGTCCCCTCGATGCGGATGAAATCACCGCCGGAGAGCTCCATCTCCTCGGCGGCGACTCGGTCGACCGCCGCGAGGCGGCGGCCGGCGTCTTTCTGTTTCAGCGGTTTGACTGTGAGCTTCATTTCGGCACCTCGATGGCGAGTACACTGTTGTTCACGCTCGTTTCCTCGGCTTCACCTGGGAGATCGAACTCGGATTCGGTGATGTCGTCGCCGTTCTCGACGACGACGATGGCCGTCGTCCCGACGGTGTCGACGGTGACCTCACCCTCGACCCCGCGCATGTCGAGTGCAACGACGAAGCTATCGTCGTACTCGTAGACGCGGCCGAACTGCTTCTCACTGATGCTACGTTGGTGAGTATCCATTAGCTAACTCCAAGTAATCGTCCTAACTATATAAACCTACCGCCACTTAATCGCATGAGGGAAGCGACTACTGTCGAACTAAGTGGGGTAGCGGTTCGGTTCCAGGAGCGGACGATTCCCTCGGCCATCGGGCCCGGAACGACCTGGGGCTGGGGCGGGATGGAGCCGCGGACTCGTGGGAGCGACGGGTGGCGGCGGCCTCGAACAACACGCGTCCCGCGGATTTATGCCCGGTCCCAGCGAGATACTGGTATGGAACGGGTTTCTCACCACGGACGCGAGACAGCATACCGTCGGTCGGCGCGAACCGACGACGGGCCGGGGCTTCTCTGTATCCACGGGAGTGGGGGAAGCAGACGGGTGTGGAAGGCCCAGGCCCGGCTCGCCGACCGAACGCCGGTGACGGCAGTGGATCTCAGCGACCATGGAGAGAGCGGGAGCTGCGTGGCCGAATCCGGCTACGAGACGCTCTCGGCGTATGCCGACGACGTTGTTGCTGTCGCTGAAGAGACCGGCGACCGGGTGCTCTGTGGAAGTTCGCTCGGCGGCGCTGTCGCGATGCTGATTGCGCTGGATCGGGACCTCGACCTGGACGGGCTGGTGCTCGCAGGGACGGGCCCGCGCCTGCCCGTGCTCGATGACCTGCTGGTCTGGCTGAAGACGGATTTCGACCGGGCCATCGAGTTCCTCCAGGGGCCCGACCGGCTGTTCCACGGCCCTGATGCGGAGTACGCTGAACTGACCGAGGAAGCCCTCCGGGAGACCGGACAGGCCGTCTCCACGCGGGATTTCCGAACCTGCCATGCGTTCGACGTGCGCGACCGGCTGGACGAAATCGAGGGCCCCGCGCTCGCTGTCGTCGGCGAGTACGATAAGCTGACGCCGCCGTATTATCACGAGTCGCTGGCCGAGGAGCTTCCGTACTGTGAGCTGGCAGTCATCGAAGATGCTGCCCATCTCGCGATGCTCGAACAGCCCGAGGCGTTCAACACCGCGCTGTCCTCGTTCCTCGACCGTCTCTGATGCCCGAACACGTCGGCACCACTGACCCCGACGGGGTCGATTTCGGCTGGGTGATGCAGACGACGTTCGTCCTCACCATCATCGTCGGCGCGCCCGTCGTGACGCTGCTTTCGACCCAGGCGACGCTGCCGGACTGGGGGTCACGCCTCTCCTTCGCGGTTCGCGTGGGTGCGGTGGTCTGGATTCTCACCGGCACGGCGGTGTATCTCTACGCGCACAGGCAGGAGCAGGCGGACTCAGAACAGAGTGACGAAGAAATAGAGAGCGGGACAGTGGAGACGGCGGCGGACGGTACCGACGACTGATTACTCGACCCAGCGGAACGATACACCGGCTCGCCTGGCGGCCACCTCGTCGCGCTCGGAGTCGCCGACGAACTCCGCGCTCGCGGGCTCGACGCCCATCGCGGACAGCGTCGCCAGCAGCGGCTCGGGGTCGGGTTTATGCGTCGCCACTGAGTCCCGCCCGATGACCGCGTCGACTCTGTCCGTGAGCCCGTGGACCGCCAGCGCCTCTCGGCAGGCCGCCTCGCAGTTGAGCGAGCAGACACCCACCGGGCCAGTTGACTCGGCGAGTTCGTTGGCCAGCGGCAGGCGAGCCGACTCACGGGCGGCCTCGCGCTCGTGGGCGCCCACGGCGGCTTCGAAGGCGTCGACAGTGCCAGTCTCGCTGGCGAGTTCCAGCAGCCCCCAGAGATCCGTGCCGTCGGGGTCGACCCCGGCGTCGCGGAGTGCCTCGGCGGCGTCCTCGGCGGCGGCGCCCCAGTCGACGGGGAGGCGGACGAGCGTGCCGTCGAGGTCGTAGACGACCGGCCGTGTTTCCGTGGGGTCCTGCATAGCTCAGGGGAGGGGTTCCGTGCTGAAAACGGTCGTGCTGGTTGGGCGGTGGAAAACGGGGGCAGTGCGCTACTCCAGCAGGTCCCGCGCGATGATGGTTTTCTGAATCTCGCTGGTTCCCTCGTAGATGGTGGTGATCTTCGCATCGCGGTAGAACCGCTCGACGTCGAACTCCGACATGTAACCGTAGCCGCCGTGGATCTGGACCGCCTCGTTGGTCACGTCCATTGCGGCCTCGCTCGCGAAGTATTTTGCCATCGAGGCGATGCCCCGCGGGTCCTCGCCGTTGTCGGCCATGCGGGCCGTCTCCCGGCAGAGCAGGCGCGCGGCCTGGACCTGTGTTGCCATGTCGGCGATTTTGTGCCGGATGGTCTGGATGTCGCCGATTGGCTTGCCGAACTGTTCGCGGTCGCCGGCGTACTCGATGGCTTCGTCGAGTGCGGCCTGGGCCAGTCCCACCGCCTGCGAGGCGATGCCGAGCCGCCCGCCGGTGAGGATACGGAACGCCGCCGAGAGCCCCTTGCCCTCCGGAGTGAGGCGATATTTCTCGGGAATCTCGACGTCGTCGAACGTCATCCCGGTGGTGTCGCTGGCGCGCAGCCCGAGTTTGTGCTCCTTCTTCCCGACTTCGACGCCGTCGTAGTCGCCCGGGACGAGGAACTGCGTGATGGAGCCCCGGTCTTCGGGCTCGGTTTTGGCGAAGACGATGT
Source organism: Halolamina sp. (assembly GCF_036626355.1). Lineage (GTDB taxonomy): Archaea > Halobacteriota > Halobacteria > Halobacteriales > Haloferacaceae > Halolamina. The sequence continues at coordinate 12,252 of NZ_JAZKRY010000060.1, forward strand.
AGACGCCCGCGCGCTCGCCGTTGGTGATCCACTGCTTCTCGCCGTCGATGACGTAGCCGTCTTCGGTCGGCTCAGCGGTGGTCGTCATCTCCGCGGGGTTCGAGCCCGCGCCGGGTTCCGAGAGACAGAACGCGCCGACGGGGCGGCCGTCGACCATCTCTGGGAGCCACTCCGCTTTGACCTCGTCGCTGCCGAACTCCGCGATGCAGGAGGTGGCCAGACAGTGAACCGAGAGCGCCGTCGCCACCGCGAGGTGGCCGTAGGCGATCGCCTCGTTCACGACGGCGTAGGTGCCGCTGTCGGCGTCGAAGCCGCCGTACTCCTCGGGGACGGTCAGTCCGGTGATGTCGAGTTCGGCGAGGCCGTCCCACGCCTCCTCGGGGAATGACTCCTCGGCGTCGGCCTCCTGGGCGGCGGGTCGGAGTTCCTCGACGGCGAACTCGTGGACCACGTCGCGAATCGCGCGCTGCTCCGCCGTCAGGGCGGAGTCTGTACGAAGCTCCATATCCAGTTCTGGTCCCGCCGGCGCAAAAGCGGTCCGACTCGGGCGGCCTGCTCGGGTCTCCCCACGCGCTGTATCTTCTCACTCCCGCAGGTAGCCGACCAGTTCCATCGGCGACACCGGAATACCGCCGCCCTGGGCGAACGTCGGCCCGCCGCCACCGCCGCCGCCGAACTCCTCGGTCACGTCGCCGACAATCTCGTTGGCGTCCTCCGAGCCGTCGGTGGCGACGACGACGAACGTCTCGCCAGAGCTACCGGCGACGGCAACCACGTTAGCCTCATCGCCGGCGAGTTCCTGCAGGTCCCCCTGGAGATCGTTGGGAGAGAATCCCTCCACGGCGCCGACGAGCCACGACTCACCATCGCGTTCGACCGGCTCCAGGTCGGCCAGCCGGTGCTCCAGTAGTTCGGCTTTGAGCTCTCGGACTTCGCCCTGGAGTTCGTCGCGCTCGGCTTTGAGCCGGCCGACAGCGTCTGGAACCCCGGGGATGGCGACGTCCAGTTCGGCCGCGGCGGCGCGGGCGGCCCCGTGGGATTCGGCGGCGGTGTCGATGCCGACCGGGCCGACGGCGAACTCGACACGTGTCGCACCCTCACCGGGGTTCGACCGGTCGAGCACGCGAATCGGACCGATCTCCTCGGTGTTCCGGAGGTGCGTGCCGCCGCAGGCCGCCACGTCCCAGCCCTCGACGGTGACGACGCGCACTTCGTCGGCCTCGCTCATCACGCCCTCTTCGGTTTTGGTGTTGAACGCCACCTCCTCGCGATCGCGCGCGGTCTCTGGGGACTGGTACTCCCAGGTAACGGGGAGGGAGTCCCAGACGGCGCGGTTGGCCAGCCGCTCCATCTCGACCAGCCGCTCGTCGGTGATGTCGGAGTCGGCGGTGAAATCCACTCGCACTTTCTCGGCGTCGATGTCGAAGCCGGCGTAGCCGACGTCCTCGAGCACGCGCCGGCCCGCCCCGAACAGCACGTGGCTAGCGGTGTGAGCCCGCCGACAGTAGGTACGGAACGCGGCGTCGACGACGCAGTGGACCGTCTCGCCGGCCGCGAGGCCATGGTCTTCGTCAGCGAGCGCGTGGACGACGCCGAACGGGTACTCCTGGACGTCGACGACCTCGATATCGTCGATGACGCCGGAATCGGCGGGCTGGCCGCCGCTCTCGGCGTAGAAGTAGGTTTCCTCGAGCACCACGTTGGCGCCGTCGACGGAGGCGACTTCGGTGTCGAACGAGAGGGTGTCGGGGTTGTCGGGCGCGAGCGATTGCATAGCCGTCGGATATTACCCGGGGAGCAAAAAGGGCGCGGCTGCCTGGTCGCGTGGCGCCTCGTGGGGAGCTACGATTCGGCCAGTTGGATATCGAAGCGCTGTTGTAACTTCCCGATGACGGAGCCGCCGACGTCCGCACGGATCGCGCGGCCCTCCTCCACGGCGAGGAGGTCGGACTCATCGATCTCGACCTCCTCGGCGACCTCCTCGATGGTGAGCCCCTCAGCCTGGCGAGCCTCCGTGACCTCATCGCCGTACCCCGAGACGAGGTAGGGGAGGCTGTCGCCATCGTACTCCGTGTTCTCCACCCAGTCGTCGGTGCCGCCACTGGCGTCCATCACCTTCGCGGTGTTGCGGGCGGCCCGCTTCTTGCGGTTCGCGGGCTGATTGTCGCGCGTCCCGCCCTGCTTCTCGCGTTTCTTGCGGTCCGTGTGGCGGTTCTCCCCCATCGGCTCGCAGTCAGCACAGACCAGCAGTTCGGCGCCGGCGACGTTCGCCTTTCTGAGCGACGCCGTCTCGCTCCCGCAGAGCTCGCAGGCGTCGCCGTCGTCGCCGCCCCCGCCGCTTCCGGTCGAATATTTGGCCATGGGCTACACACGTGCCGAGGACGCTTTAATTCGTGGTGGTGATTCGGTGTAGCCAGCTGCTCGTGCGCTCGCCCCCGGTCGCTCGTGGGTGATCGTCCTCCTGTGTTACAGCCCGAACGCCGCGAGCAGCGCCGGTCCGGAGGTGACCAGCGCGACGCCGAGCACCACAAGTGCGGCCCCCAGCACGACCCCGCGGGTCACCCGTTCGAGGTCACCGAGCAGGAAGTACGCGAAGACGGTGGTGAACAGCGGCGCCGTCGCCGCCAGCGGGTCGACGACGGCGACCGTCCCCTCCGGATGCCGAAAGGCGGCGAATAGCGAGAGCAGGGCGACGGCGGTGATGACGCCGCTGCCGGCGAAGTAGCCCCAGGTCTCCCGCGGCGAGTTGCGGATTTCGCCCAGGCGCCCGCCGGCCACCGCGTAGCCGAACAGCACAACCAGCGCCGCCAGTTCGTTCAACGCCACCGCTTCCAGCGATGTCACGTCGGAACTCGTCAGGCCGTAGCGCCGGAGCACGTTGCCGATCGCGAAACAGCCCGCCGCAGCGATAGGAAAGAGCAGTTCGTAGGGCTCCCAGCCGCTGATGTCGCCGCCTTTCGCCAGCGCGAGCGTGGCGAGCCCGATAACCAGCACGACGACGCCGACAGCCGTCGACAGCGCCGCCGCCTCGCCGAGAAAGAGCACCGCGAGTATCGTGGCGAACAGCGGCCGCGCCGAGACGCCGGCGCTGTTGACGCTCGCGCCCACCCGGTCGACGCCGGTGAACGTCGCCAGCCGACCCAGTGCCGTCCCGAACACGCCGGCCAGCAGGAAGACGACGAGGGTCTCCGTCGTCAGCCCCGAGAACGCGCCGCCGCCCCGCAGCACGGCGAGCGCGACAAGATAGAGCGAGCTATCGACGAGCACGACTACCAGCGACGCCTGCAGCGAACTCCCGCCCGCAGCCATCCCGCGCTTGGAGAGTATCGGTGAGAACCCCCACAGCAGCGCTGGGACGAGCGCGAGGGCGTACACCACCGGCGGTGCAGCGAGCGTCTCAGCCATGACCGGCCGAAACCCCGCCGCGCACAAGGGGGCGTCGGTTCCGGCAGTCGGGCCAGGGGCGGCGACCCACGTATCGACGGGATTTATGCGGAGGACGCCCCCCATTTCAGACGCACGATGAAGCTACACGAGTACCAGGCGAAGGAAATCTTCGAGGAGGCCGGCATCCCCGTCCCGGCGTCCACGCTCGCCTCGACGCCGGAGGAGGTCGTGGATGCGGTCGGGGAGCTCGGCTTCCCCGCTGCGGTGAAAGCGCAGGTCCACGTCGGCGGCCGGGGGAAAGCTGGCGGAATCAAGATCGTCGAGAGCGAGGCGGAGGCCCGCGAGGCCGCCGAGGATATCCTCGGGATGGACCTCAAAGGCTACACCGTCGACAAACTGCTTGTCGAGAAGGGCGTCGATTTCGTCGACGAACTCTACGTCGGCATCACGATGGACCGGACCGCCGGTGAGCCAGTTGCGATGGTGTCGACCGAGGGCGGCGTCGATATCGAGCAGGTCGCCGAGGAGCAGCCCGAGGCCATCGCTCGCGAGCATATCGATCCCGCGTTCGGGATGCACCCCTTCGAGTCCCGGAAGGCCGTCTACGACGCCGGCGTCGAGCAGCAGTTCGCCCGCGACGTGTCGAGCATCCTCTCGACGCTGTTCGACCTCTACGAGAAACACGACGCCTCCGACATCGAGGTCAATCCCGTGATGATCACGGCCGACGACGGCGTGGTCGCGGCCGACGCCGTGATGAACATCGACGACGACGCGCTGTTCCGCCAGCCAGAACTCGCCGACATGGCCGAGGAGAGCTACCAGAGCGACCTCGAGCGCAAGGCCGGCGAGTACGGCTTCGACTACGTCCGGCTCTCGGGCAACGTCGGCATCATCGGCAACGGTGCGGGGCTGGTGATGACGACGCTCGACCTGGTCGACTACTACGGCGGCGAACCCGCCAACTTCCTCGACATCGGCGGCGGCGCCAAGGCCGAGCGCGTGACGCAGGCGCTTGACATGGTGTTCTCCGACGAGAACGTCGACTCGGTCGTCTTCAACATCTTCGGCGGCATCACCAGGGGCGACGAGGTGGCCCGGGGGATCAACGAGGCCCTGGAGCAGTTCGACGAGATCCCGAAACCAGTGACAGTTCGGCTCGCGGGCACCCGCGCGGCCGAGGGAATGGCGGTCCTGAACACCGACCTCGTCCAGGTCGAGGAGACGCTGGAGGCGGCGGTCCAGCGGGCGGTTGCTGACGCTGAGGAGGTGAACAAATGAGTTCAATCGTTCGTTCGTTCGTTCGCATGGCTCGCTCACCCACGCACGATAGCCTCACGCTCACCACGAGGTGGTTCGCGTGAGTATTCTCGTCGACGACGACACCCGCGTCGTGGTACAGGGCATCACCGGCGGGGAAGGGAAGTTCCACGCCGACCAGATGATGGAGTACGGCACCAACGTGGTCGCCGGTGCCGTCCCGGGCAAAGGCGGGCAGGAGGCCGCTGGTGTTCCGGTGTACAACACGGTCGAGGAGGCCGCCGTCGAGGAGGACGCCGACGCGTCGGTCATCTTCGTTCCGCCGGCGTTCGCTGCCGACGCCATCTTCGAGGCGCTCGACGCGCCGCTTTCCCTCGCCGTCGCCATCACCGAAGGCGTTCCCACCCAGGACATGTCCAAGGTGAACAAGCGACTGACTGAGGTCGACACCCGGCTTATCGGGCCGAACTGTCCGGGGCTCATCACTCCCGGCGAGGCGAAACTGGGCATCCTGCCGGGCAACATCTTCTCCGACGGTAACGTCGGGCTCGTCTCCCGCTCTGGCACCCTGACCTACCAGGTCGTCGACAGCCTCACCAGCCGCGGTATCGGGCAGACCACCGCGGTCGGTATCGGGGGCGACCCGATTATCGGCACGTCGTTCATCGACGCCCTGGAACTGTTCGAGGCGGACGACGAAACGGAGGCTGTCGTGATGTGCGGCGAGATCGGCGGCGAGGACGAGGAGCGGGCCGCCGCGTACATCGACGAGCAGATGCATACGCCCGTCGCCGGCTTCATCGCCGGCCGCACCGCCCCGCCGGGCAAGCGGATGGGCCACGCTGGCGCCATCGTCTCCGGCAGCGGCACCGGGACGGCGGAGTCGAAAATCACCGCTCTCAACGAGGCAGGCGTTCCCGTCGGAGACACGCCAGAGGAAGTCGCTGACAGCGTCGAACAGTTCTTCTAACCCGCCATCTCCCGGGTTTCCGTTCCGGCTTTCGGCTCAGTCCCCGTTGTCGAGAGCGGCCGACTCGGCGTCGTTCGAGCGGTTCGGCGTCGACGCCAGCCCGGGGGTATCGCTCGCGATGGTTTCAGCCAACACCGAGTCCAGGCCGCGCCGGATGCGCTCGGAGACGGCCTGCTCG
>NZ_JAZKRY010000061.1:0-17542 GCF_036626355.1 Halolamina sp.
GGCTGTACAGAACGATTCGGTTCGTTTGAGCGGGCCTCGCTGGACTCCTTACATATCACCATCATCGCGTGTTTATAAGCAAATGCGTTTCAGTGACTTTAGCCATCGATAACGACACTCTTGAATTTGAGATACTCCCTATTTTCAGGAGAACCGGTTATGGATTTCAGCTACCTGAACAAAGTGGAACAACGGGAGAGTCGCTGAGCGGAGGCGGCTCAGTTGACGCTCTTCGAGAGTTCTGCCCCTGCTTTGAACTTCACCGTATCAGACGCCTGCGTCCCCGTAAAGTGGACAAGTCGGCCTTGCTGAGCAATCACCACAGGAACATCATCGTTAGTCCCCTCTTCTTGGGCCTTCGTTCGCCCCGGCCGCTTTCGAACCACTCTGTCATTACCTTGCCCTTCTGAAAGTACACCCTCGGCAACCGCATCCGAAACTGTCCCATCGAACAGTCGCGAGCCGCGCCGCTCTCGGTCTCCCGACAGGCTGCGGGCCATCACGTCACCGTACCCATCTCCATCCAAATCACCAGCCCCAACACCGATGACTTCCGTCGGGCCCTCCACATTTACGAGTGTGACCGAATTCTCGTAGAGACTGCCATCGTCGATGACCCACCCACCCGTGTAGATGTACTGGTCAGCGTGCTTACAGCGGCGCACGTACAACAGCGCAGGGAACGGTATCGGACAGTCCGGCGGCGCGACCATAATCGGGCACACAAGCGTCGACGTGGTCGAACTCTCACCAGTTTCGGAACCCCACTCGTCGAAGTTAACGGGGTCGAAAGACGACCCATCTGCACTGACCGCGAGAGCTGGTGTCGTCTCCGTAGCCTGCGGTGGGTCGTTCACGGGGCGAACAGTGATTCTCCCGTCGACTACGTGCGCTTCGAGGTGAACTCCCGTGTCAACTGGTCCAGAGAGGGCAGACTGGAACACGTCCGAGTTGTAGAGCGGGGACTCGTCGTCGCCACCGGGGTTCATGAGTGAGCCACGGTGAATCGCGTTCTCACCGCCTCGCGCGTCCCCCTCGTAGATGGGGCTGCTGGACGACCGCTTAGAGTCCCCCCACGCGTAGACGTGCCCGTCGTCGTCGGCTCGCCCAGTCACGTACTCGATGATGTGACGAGGCAAGAGATAATCGCCGATGATGATGTCGTTACCCCCGCCGGAGAGACGGGCGTCAGGGACCGTGATGGTGAACTGCTCGCTGAGTATGGGTTCGCCAGCGAGGTACTCGTACAGTCCTTTGATATCGTCCTCGTTGGCTTCACGCATCAGGCCCATGTCCCGACCTTCCTCAAGGAGGATTTCTCCGGTCCCTTCTGAGGCGCTTGTATCTTTCAAGGATGATTCGAGCAGGTCAATGTCACCTTCAACAATTGTTTTGACTTTTTCGACGGCTTCGGCAGCACTGTCCCACTCGCCGTTTTCGATGTGCTCGGCGGCCTGCTGAGTCAGACTCCATCTGTCGTCTGCGTGATTCCGTACAGTCACGCAAACATCATCAGCGCAGCGTTCGAGCGTGGCCTGTATGTCTTCGATGGTGTCGCCCATGTCTGCGAGGCCGCGAGGTCCTTTGCGTGCAGAGCGCTTACTGATTGAGTCGGCTGCTGCTTTCGTCTGAGAGAGCAGTTGGTTCTCTAGGTTCAGAGCTTTCGAGCGGAGTTCGACTGTGTCGTCGACTCCGTCGTCGTCCGAGTCGGCGTCGCCCGGTCCGCGGATTTTCGATTTGTTGCTCCGACTATTGTTGTAGTTGGCCCGGTTGCTTCCACTATCGTCGTCTCCGTCGTAGTCGAAGCAACAGGTGGCTGCGATAGCGGTTGCGGTTACCCACGCTTCGAGTTCGATTTCGTCGGAGACGGGTCCGACATCTGCGGAGACAGTCGGGGCCAATTTGTACACGGTGGGTTCACCTGCAGGTGATGGGCCCGTGTACTCGCCCATGCCTGCGAACGGTGCTGCTGGGGATGCACCCATGTTAGTCGTCGCGCTCGCGACTCTATCGAGGCAGCCACTGAGCGCACCGACGGCTACGAGCCCGCTTGCAGTGAGTATCTGCCGACGGCTGGTTCCAGCAGCCACCAAATCTCGCTCTGAACGATACGGTCTTTCTGGGTCCATCTATGGGTGGTAGATGGTCCCACACTTCATAACTATTCTTATAAAAATATCCTTATGTATTTGGGTAGGCTTCTCCCTCGATAGCCAACGATCCGTTATATCGGGGCTTGGGAAAGTCCCAACATCTCTCGGTTCCTGGCGTCTGAATGCTCCAAACCTGCCCCGCTTCGTCGAATTGTGTTGCGAATCTCCCCTCGCTGAGCAACGTGGAGCAGCGGGAGAGTGGGTAGCCGGATATTCGATGATTTTCGACGCATTCGATGTCGGTCCCGTCGGGCGCTCGCTCGTCCCCGACCCGAATGAAGAACACCAAATCCGGGGCGAGGAATCGTCCGGTACGCCAACACGGTTCAACACGTGCCTTCCAGGGGTGATCCGCTCCTGAACGGTGTCTACTCGTCCCATTCATTTCAGCGATAGCGGGCTCCAGGCATCCTCCGCAGTCAGTTCCCGAATAGCCAGTCGAGAAGCCATCGCTCACACCAGCGATACCGAGTGTTGGATGTTTAATTGCGCAGATAATTGCCCCCACGTCGTTCGTTTCGACGCGTTGCTCGGCATCGGCAGGGGCTGGCCGATTGCCCACGCTTCGAGGAACGTTTCGCCATCCCGCCGTGCCGCATCGAGAATCGCGTGGCGAGTCTCTCCGAACCCCTCGGGAACGCCAGCGAACACGACGAATACGTCACTGTCGGCGGGGCCGACCCAGAGGCTTGCTCGGGCGTCTTCGTCGAGGACAACGGATCACACATCCCCCAGAGCGAGGCCGAGCAAGTGTTCCATCTCGACTACAGCTCGGCCGTGACCGGGACTGGCTACGACGTGTCCATCGTCCAGCCGGTTGCGGACGCCCGTTCATAGAGGGGCATGAAATTATACCGATGATTCCAAAACAGAGACCTATGACCGAACCTGTGTTCGACTATAGCGCGGGCGCGCCCTGGGTCGTCAACGACGCAGTGCTGAACGAGCTGGAGAACGCGTTAGAAACGGTGGATGCCGGGGCTGCGTCCGACGCACTCACCGAGGAAACTGTGCGTCAGTTCCGACATTCCACGTCGTTCAGACAGACGTTTCGTGATGCGTTCGACGAAGCGGGGGTCAGCCTGGCGAGTGTGACGCTGCTCAGCAGTGATCCTGGACTGTCCTACCGAGACGGCCTCCTCCGAGACCTCGAGCGATGGACGGCGAAATTCGACAGCGCTGGGTGGCTGCAGAAAGTCACCTCACCTGAACAGGCTCGAGGAGTCGCGCGGAACGACGAGGTCGGGATCGTCCTGAATACGCAGAACCTCGGCGAGGCGATCGAGGGCGATATCGAGAAAGTCGAGCAGCTCTACAACGCCGGCGTCCGCATCATGCAACTTACGTACAACTCACAGAACCTCGTGGGAACGGGATGTACTGACCGGTCCGACGGTGGGCTGTCCAATCACGGACTCACCGTGGTCGAACGGATGAACGACCTCGACGCGATTGTCGATCTATCTCACTGCGGCAAGCAAACCACCCTCGACGGGATCGAGCACTCCGAATCGCCGGTCGCAATCACCCACTCGTGCTGTGAGACCGTCTACGAACACGACAGAGCCAAATCTGACGAGGAGCTCGAAGCACTCGCCGACGTAGATGGCTACATGGGCATCGTCGCGGTGCCCTTTTTCCTCACTGAGAAACAGGACTCCTACGACTTCGATATCTTCTTCGATCACCTCGAACACGCGGTATCCATTCTGGGCCCCGATCGGGTCGGCATCGGCTCCGATTTCAGTTCGGTCGACGCGGACTATCCGAGCCAACTCCGCGACGGCATGATGGAGGTGCTCGAATCGGTCGGCTTCCGCGAGGAACACGAAGTCGAACTTGGCGAAGGATTCGGCCCGATGCAGCGCTACACTGACTGGAACGTCATTCGCCGTGGCCTGGAAGAACGGTTCACTGAATCGGAGGTAGAGGGGATGCTCGGTGGGAACTTCCTCGACTTCTGGGAGCGGGTTGAGCGAGGGAACTGAGGACTATCTGTCGGTTATCCTCCGAGAAGGGAAGTGGAGACCGAGGAATGTTGAAGCAGGGTCGTTCCGCTTTGGGCCACTCTCTGCTTCAAATTCTACCGCCGACACGTTGCAGCCGCTCGCAAAATAGCTCGCAGTAGTAGAAGTGGGGACGGAGGGATTTGAACCCCCGATCGACTGATATCTCCGGTGCGCCTCGGTCCTCCAGAGGGTCGTCATCGCCGGCGATGATCAGTCGCCGACTCGGTATATCAGCTGGAGTTCGTCACCGGGCGCGTGGCCTCTGGAGTCAGTCGCCATCCCGGGCTTGGCCACGTCCCCTTGCGCTTCTGGCTACACCACTACGGCGTAAAGGGATTTCGGTCCGGGTCAGTCCCGGTCGACCTCGGCCCAATCACACTCCTGACATTTGTACGCCGTCACGAACGACGTCACGCTCGGCATGTAGCCGACGCTGATGACGTCGCCGTCACACTCCGGGCACGCTCGGTCGGCGTCCTCGATGGGTTCGGCCTCCAGTACTTTCTCGCCCTCGACCATCTCTGCCAGTGATTCGGGCGTCACCATGCGACCCTGCACGACGCGATTGCTCATACTGGTCGCTGGAACCCGATGCTGTAAGCCCTGTCGGTCGAGACTGGTGGTGACGGTTGGCACAGCGTCCGCAAGCCCACAGTGTTATTGCCCTCCACATCCTTTTATTTAGTATGGGATTTGGTAGCTACGACGAATCCGAGCAGGAGAACCAGAACCTCGACGAGGACGACGAGAAGGAGGGGGTCGATGTGGACGGTGGAGAGGAGGGCAACCTCTCGTTCGAGTCCACTGAGTCGACAGACGAGCTCGTCGGCAAGCTCGAGCAGATGCGCGATGACGACGAAGACGACGAGTAACTCCGGAGACGGCATCGGTTGTTATTCCGTGTTTATCACAGCTGTCAGGGAGCGCCCGCTCGGTACAACACTCAACCTGTAGGAACGTTTATCCCGAATCGTCTGCAGCCCTATCACATGGATCGGGAGACGAGCCGACGGGCCGTGATCGGCCTGTTCCTCGGCGGCGGCGCGGCTGGCACTGTCGCGGACCCCAGCGGCTATCTCTCCCGCTTCGCACCACTTTCGGGCGGATTCTGGGAAACCGCCGACGGCGAACTGCCGGACAGTGTCGAGAGCCAGTTCGGCGCGGCGACGCTGCGTTACGACGACGAACACGTCGCACACGTCGAGGGGGAGACGGAGGCCGCCGCGGCGTTCGCCGCCGGCTACGCGCAGGCGGCTGACCGGCTGTTCCAGATGGACCTCCAGCGCCGCGTGATGCGCGGAGAGCTCTCGGCCGTGTTCGGCGAGCGTGCGCTCGGGTCTGATCGCTTTCACGTCCGGATGGATTTTCTCGGTGCCGCCCGGGCAACTTGGGCGGAGCTCCGGGGAACCGAAACGGGCGAACTCGTGGAGGCGTTCGCGGCCGGCGTCAACCAGCATCTGGACGACCTGCCACCGGAGTTCGAACTGGTCGACTACGAGCCTGCCCCCTGGCAGCCGGTCGACACGATGCTCGCCGAGAAACAGATCTCGTGGGGGCTCACGGGGAGCTTCCGCACGCTCCGGAAAGAGACGCTCGCGGCGGCGATGGGGACGGACGCCGCGGACACGCTCATGCCCCGGCTGCTCGACCACGACGCCGTCATTTTCGGCCGGGAACGGAGGGCCGGTGGGTCGGCCGCTGCTCGTTCGAATCCGGACCCAGTCGACCCTGACCCGCGACCGACTGACCCGGTGCTCGAACAGTGGCTCTCGGGGTTCGCGTCTTCACCGGATGTCGGGTCGAACTCCTGGGTCGTGGGTGGCGAGTACACCGAGAGCGGCCGGCCAACGATGGCCAACGACCCCCACCTCTCGCTGATGGCGCCGCCGGTCTGGTACGAGCAGAGCATCCACGCCCCCGGTCTCGACGCCCGCGGCGTCACGTTTCCGGGCGTCCCCTTCGTCGTCATCGGCGAGAATGCCGGTGGTGCGTGGGGGTTCACGAACGCTGGCGCCGACGTTATCGATTTCTACGAGTACGAGTTTCGGGGTGAGGGCGAGAGCCGCCAGTACCGGTACGGAGACGGGTGGCGAGACGTCGAGCGCGTTCCCCGCACCATCACCGTCGCCGACGGCGAGGACCGCGACGTGGTCGTCGAACGAACGACCCACGGTGTCCTTCTCGGCGCAGAGAGTGACGGCGACGAACTCCGGACGGAGGTTGGCGTGGCGTGGACCGGCCACACGGCGACTCGAACGACCGAGAGCGTGCGGGCGATGAACCGGAGCGAGAGCACTGACGCCTTCGAAGCGGCGCTCCGGACGTTCGACCTGCCCACCCAATGCTGTGTCTACGCCGGCCGCGACGGCGAGACGCTCTTCAGAGTGATCGGGAAGGTCCCGATCCGCCGGACTGACGGCGAGATGGTACGTGGCACCCGCACGTTCGACGGCTCCGCGATGGACGGCGAGTGGAACGGGTTCACTCCCTTCGGGGCCTCTGACTGGGACGCCGAATCAGGTGCCGGCGGCGAGGGACGTGGCTTCATCCCGTTCGAGGAGATGCCTGCAGTCCGGAACCCCGGCTACCTCGGGACTGCAAACCAGCGTGTCGTCGACCCCGAGGCATACCCGTACTACCTCTCGGAGGGGTATGCGACACCGTTCCGCGGGATGCGGCTCTGGGAACGGCTCGAGGACCGCGCCGCGGGTGCGGACCCTGTCACCCACGAGTTCATGCAGGAGCTACAGGATGACGTGTACAGCGTCCGCGCCGAACGGTTCGTGCCGCTGCTGCTGGAGGCCTCTGCCGTCGCCGAGGGCGAGGTGGCTGCCGCGTTGGAGCGCCTCGCCGACTGGGACTACCGGATGACCCGCGACTCCGAAGCGGCGCTCGTGTTCAGTCGCTTCCTGCCGCACTACCGTGACGTGGTGTTCCGCCCGCGGCTCGAAGCTGCGGGGCTCGACGAACGTCGTGACCCTTCGGCGTATTTCGGCAACGACTGGGTGCTCGCCGGCCTCGACCAGGACGGGGCATGGTTCCCCGATGGCCGGAATGCAGCCGTCACCAGGGCGCTCTCTCGGGCGCTGGAGGAACTAGACTCGGCGGGCTGGGAGACGTACGGAGACTACAACGTCACGGCTATCGACCACCCATTCGACCGGGGATTTCTGAACTACCCGCGCTATCCGACCGACGGCTCCGGGGCGACGCTCAACAACTTCCGCAAAGAATCCAGCGCCGGAAGCAGTTGGCGGCAGGTCTGCCCCCAGAACGATACCGAGTCGGCCTGCATCCTCCCAGGGGGCAACGACGGCTCCGCGTTCTCGGACGACTACGCCGACCAACTCCACCGCTGGGCGGAGACGGCGTACAAACCAATGGGGCTCGGTCCGGACGGCGAGGTCGCCGTCGAGTTCGGGGGTGACCGCTGATGAGCGATGCCAGAGGCGACGGCGACGAGTCCGAAGCTCCCCGCCCCGCGGAGCTCCGAGAAACCTTGCAGTGGCTCCGGAACACCCCGTCCCGCCGCCGGTGGGCCACGAACGTGGCCATCTTCGCCGGGCTGGCGTTCGCGGTAGTCCACCCGATCGGGCTGCTGGTCGGCGGTGCGCTCACGGCGCTCCCACAGCGACGACTGTCGACCGGACTGCTCGGCGGATTGGGCTTCGGTCTGTTCACACTGGCGGTGTTCGGCGCGAGGCTCGCAGTTCAGGGTGCTCTCGGGACCGCAATCGCGACCGGAGAAATCGTCGCAGTCGCCGTCGCGACCGCACTCGTGCTCCCGCTTCTGGGGAGCCTCACTCGTGGACTGGTGTAGCCACGTCCCTCCTCAGAGCTGTTCTTTCAGAAAACGCCCGAACTCGCCAGAGTCCTCCACCTCCTCTCTGAGCACGCCCAGCGCGCGCCGGAGCGAGCCGTGCTCGGCGAGATAGGTGACGCCGACGGCGGATTTGATTGCGTTGGCCACCGGGCCGGTGAACACCTCCGGTCCGATCTGGGCGACGGCATCGTCGCCGACGGAGACGAGCCACCCCGGAGACTCCCAGTTCCACTGCTCGAAGTTGACGAACCCGGTACCCCCCGCCTCGATAGCGGCGAGCACGTTCCTCGCGGCCGTCTCCGTCGCACGCACGGCCGCGGCAGCGCTCGCAGGCACGGGCTCGCCGTCAGCGTCGATGATGCGTGCTGCGTCGCCGAGCGCGAACGTCCGGCTGTCCAGTCGCAGGTCACCCCGAACCTTCGGCCGCTTGCCGTCCAGCGCCTCGCCGCCGCGGATGCCGCCGGTCCAGATGAACTGATCGTACTGCAGCACTTCGCCCTGCTTCACCGTGATTTCCTGTCCGTCGGCCGCGGTGACTGTGCTCCCGGTTCGAACGTCGACATCGTTCTCCTCGAGTGTCGTTCGCGCCGCTCGCTGGAAATGTTCGGGGAAGTTCGGCGCCACGGTGTCCATCTGCTCCAGCAGCAGGATGTCGATAGCCGCTCCGGCATCGTGTTCTCGCGCCATCGTCGCCATCTCGCCGGCAACCTGGATGCCTGAGAGCCCGGCGCCCGCGATGACCACCGTGCCGTGTTCCGGGTCGGCGCAGGTCGCCGGGTCGCCGTGGCCGTACTGGTCGATGACGCCCTGGAACTCCTGACGAATGGTCGCGGCGTGTTCCAGGCGCTTCAGCGGCGTGGCGTGCTCCTCGACGCCCGGGATTCCGTAGTAGGCCGTCTCAGAGCCCAGCGCGACCACACAGTAATCGTATTCGAGCGTCTCGCCGTCGGCGAGCGACACCGTCCGACTCGGTCGGTCGACAGCTGTCACCCGGGCCTCCCGAACCGTCGCCCAGTCGGTGAGTTCCGTGAGTGGGATCGCGATCTTGTCGACGTATCTCGGGTTCCGTACCGCCCGGTGGAGTTCCTGTTGTACCAGGTGCTCGCCCGTGTCGTCCACGAGTTCGAGCGTCGCCTCTGCAGGGAGCCGCCGCTCGAGTTTCTTGGTCACGAGAAGGCCGGCGTAGCCGCCACCGAGCACGAGAACATCCATACGGATATTACTCGCCGCGTGGTGAAAACGGTGTTCAAGGGGGCATTCGCTTTCGAACTGCCTGCGGCGGCTCGCTGGCCGGACTACGACACGCCTTCGCTCGCGGTGAACGCTTCGTGAGCGCCGTCGTCGATGACTGCCTGGAGCGCGTTGGCGACGTCGTAGACGTCCTCGAAGCCGACGTACAGCGGCGCCGGACAGATTCTGACGACGTTCGGCGGCCGGTAGTCGACGACGACGCCGCGCTCACGCAGCGCCTGGCTCACCCGGTCCGCGTCCGGATGCTCGACGGCGACGTGGCCGCCGCGGCGTTCGTCGGCTCGTGGCGTTCCGATCCGGTACCCGTAGCCCGCGTCGGCGAGCTCCTCGACAAGCGTCCGCAGCAACGTGGTCAGTTCGAGGGATTTCTCTCGAACTCGCTCGATACCGGCCTCGTCGAGCAGGTCCAGCGAGCCTTCCAGCGGCGCCGCTGAGAGCATCGGAACCGTGCCGATCTGCCACGCCCCGGCCGACTGCTCGGGGCTGTACTCCATCGCGAGGTCGAACTGGCTCTCCTTCTCGTTGCCCCACCAGCCCGGCAGCGCCGGGGTCAGTCCGTGGTGGCGCTCGTTCACGTAGAGTCCGGCGATGGCGCCCGGTCCGGCGTTGAGATACTTGTAGGAACACCAGACCGCGAAATCCACGCCCGCCTCGGAGAACGCATGTGGCACTGCGCCGACAGAGTGGGCGGCGTCGAACCCCGCCAGGGCGCCGTGGTCGTGGGCGAGGTCGGTCAGATGCGCGACGTCGAACAGCTGTCCCGAGCGGTAGAGCGCCGTGGGCATGAACAGAATCCCCACGTCCTCGTCCATCGCCGCCGCGATATCCTCGGCGTCGATGGTGCGGCCGTCCCGGCTCTCGACCAGTCGAAGATGGTCGTCGGGGTCGAGGCCGCGCTGCTCGAACTGCGCACGAATCGCGTAGTGGTCGGTCGGAAAGTCGAGTTCGTTGGCGACGACGACGGTCCCCGAGGCTGCAACTGGCGAGTCCTCGACTGCGCCGGGCGTGTCGGCGACGTGGTCCAGAAACGTCCCGATGAGGGTGTGGATGTTCACGGTGGTCGAGTTGGCGATGACCACCTCCTCGGCGTCGGCGCCGACGTAGGGCGCGAGCCGCTCGCCGAGATACTCGGCGTAGCCCCACCAGGGCTGTTCGCCCTCGGTCCAGCCCTCGATACCGCGCTCGCGCCACTCGTCGACAACCCGGTCGAGCGTGCGTTCGGCGTCGGTCGAAATCGGGCCCAGCGAGTTCCCGTCCATATACTGCTCGCCCGGGACGTCGAACCGCTGACGGAACTCGGCAAGCGGGTCCTGCTCGTCGCGGGCGGCGGCGGCCGCACGGGTTACGGAGAAGACGCTCATAGAGACGGGTAGGCGCGAGCTGTCAAAGGCGTTCCCACGTCCCTCGCCCACGAGAGCCGCCTCAGTCGGTGAGCGTCCCGGCCCGCGAGGCGACAACCAGACAGCCGGCAGAGAGGCCGACGCTCAGGACCACCGTCGAAATGAGCGCGAGTCGGACCGCGTCCTCGAACCCGAGCGCGGCCGTTCCGAGTGCGATGACCCCCGCAGTCAACACGGGGCCGAGTGTGCTCCCGAGCCGGCCCACGGATTCACCGAGCGAGACGACCGTTCCCCGGACCGCGGCTGGCGAGCGAGTGGTGATGGTGCTGCGGTAGAGCGAGAGCACGATGGAGAAGGCGGCGCCGAACACCGCCGAGCCGATGCCCGCGACAAGGAGCGAGGGGGCAAGCGCGATGACGGCGACGCCGACGCCCGCGACGGCGCCAGTTCCGACCATCGGCGCGAACCGGGAGTCGCTGGCGGCGCTGAGCCGGCCGACCTGCGTGCTCCCGACACCGGCAGTGGCGCTGGCCACCGCGACGAGCGCGCCCGCGCCCGCAGGCGTCCCGCCCAGCAGGCGCACGACGATAACCGAGGCGTAGCTGAGGAAGGCGAACCAGAGCAGGCCGGGCGTCCCTCGCCCGACGAGCAGAGCGATGAGTCCGGGTCGCTGGAGCAGCTCCCGGAGCACGGGTTCGTTCCCGCCGCCGGCAGCCTCACCAGCATCCGACTCGCCGGTCGATTCCTCAGTCTCACCGCCATCAGTACGCGCTTCGGTCTCGCTGCGCTCCGTGGTCGGCTCGTTCATGAACAGCCAGACCGCGCCCGCGACGGGGAGTGTGGCAGCGAAGAGAAAGAGCGGCGCGCGCCAGGAGACCCCGACGAGGATGCCGGCGAGCAGCGGGAACCCGCCCAGTGCGATGCTGACGACGGTGAACCGAACCCCCTGTGCTGTCGCCTCGCGGTCGCCCGAGAAGATGTCGCCGACGCTGGTGATCAGCACCGGGCCGATACCGCAGTAGCCGACCCCCTGGAGCGCGCGGAGCGCGAGTGCGACGCGGAAATCCGTCGTCAGCGGGAGCCCGATCCCTGCGAGACCGACGAGCGCCAGCCCAGCAGCGAGCACGGGCCGCCGGCCGATACGGTCCGAAAGCAGGCCGACGAGTGGAATGAGGACGATCGCCGGCGCGGTGTAGACCGCCATGAACAGCGAGATGCGGGCAGCGTCCACGCCGTACGGACTGGCAAGCGTATCGAGAACCGGTGAGACGGCCGACCCGCCGATCGGGGACATGAGGCTCCCCAGCAGCAGGAGCTGGAAGTTCCGGTTCTCCAGCACGTCGGCGTCCTCGCCGAGCATGGCGCCCAGTCGTGACACGCGCAACGCTGGGAGGGACGGGAATATGTGGGTTGCGAAGCCGGCCAGTGACGCGCTACTCTCCGGCGAGGTCCGCGTACGCGTCCCAGGAGGGGTCCCGGGGTGGGTCTGTCCACTCCTCGCCACGGAAGGAAACACCACTCCCGTCGGCCACATCGCCGGCGACGCCGACCGGCGTGCCTCGCGCCTCGAGCGCCGTGATGACCGTCTCCGAGTCCTCGGGGGCCACGGCAATGACCAGCGTTCCGGCGGTGGTCACCGCCCACGGGTCGACGCCGAGCGCGTCACAGACCGGTTCGACACCTGGTCGTATCGGGATATCGTCCGCCGTCACCTCGAACCGCACGCCCGCGCTCGCGGCCATCTCGCTGAACGCGCCCAGCAGCCCGCCTTCGGTCGCGTCGTGCATCGCTGTCACGTGGCCGACTTCGGCTGCGGTGACGGCGTCGCGGACCAGTCGAACCTCCTCCAGGCGCTGGGCGGCTTCGGCGACGGTGTCGGCGTCGAGTCCACGCTCGCCCAACTCCTCGGGGTAGAGCGAGGCGAACAGCCCGGTCGTTTCGACGGCCGGGCCGCGCGTGACGAGCAGGCGGTCGCCCGGCCGCGCGCCGTCGGGTCTGACGACGTTGCCGGGGTCACAGACGGCCATCGCGGTCGCGGCACCGACCCAAGGGTACGACGAGCCGGGATACTGGGCGGTATGCCCTGTGACGATGCTGGTCCCAAGCGCTCGGCACTCCTCGTCGATGGCGCCCCAGAGCGCGTCGAACTGCTCGGTCGTCGTCGACTCCGGCAGTGCGAGCGAGATGGCGAGATGGGTCGGGAGATGGCCACTTACTGCGACATCCGACAGCACGATGTGGAGCGCGAATCGCCCTGCGCGCCCGAATCCCAGCCCCGGGAGAACCGAGATCGGGTCGGTGGCGAGTGCCAGCCCCGTTTCACCGAGGTCGAGGGTGGCGAAATCGACGCCGTGAGCCGGTCCCTGCCCCACGTCCTCGCGGGCGGCGCCGAGCCGCGGCGCGACGTGCTGGGCGAAAAACGAGCGATCGACTTTCCCGCGGTCGGTCATGGGGCGGCGTCGGGGTCGCGGCGGCATATTCCTGCCGGGATGGCTCGTCGTGGATGGGTGCATCCGCATTGCTTCGACCGGGCCAAGCGGCGCCAGTCGCGTGGCGGACGGATGCCCGACAGCTACTCGTGGCGCCACTGGCTGTCCCAATGTCGCGAAGGCTACCCGATTCTCGATGCAGATCGCTCAGTACCGCCCCGTCTCTGAGAAAATTCCGCCGTCAGTTTCGGTCGGCGATGCCCCAGAGTTACCGTCTCAGCACAGTTTCTGTTGGCGTGTCCGACGGCGTCGCTCCTGCCCTCGTTGCAGAACGTCTCCGTCTCGAAGGGGCGCACCAGTGTGTCCAGCGTGACGGGGACAGTGCCGCCGCCGCTCGCCAAGAGGTCGACCCGGACGTAGAACGCAACGTCGAACGCCGTCGTCTGATTCTTCTCGAGACGGCTCCCAACCACCGCGGCGACCTTCGGCGTCGACACAGTCGCGCGTTTCCCACCGGGGATGGCTCCGGTCCGGCGCCGCTGGCGCTCGTGGCTATGGGCGACCGCCGACAGCGGGCGATTGGGGGCTTCTAAAGGTCGGTTTGTGCACGGAGACCGAAACGCATGCCGTCCGGCGTCCCCTCCATCAACTGTGACGCGACGGCTCTTCGGGACACTCTGCGGGCTGGTCTTCTTTGTCAACTTCGGACGGGTGGCGTTTGCGCCGCTTGTGGACCCGCTTCAGGCGGCGTTCGGCGTCGGCCCCGCGGCAATCGGGACGGTGACGACGCTCGTCTGGGTGGGCTCGGCGGTGCCGCGGCTTCCCGCGGGCTACCTGCTCACCCGGGTCCGCCGTGAACGAGTCGTACTCGCCACGGGCGGGCTACTCGCTGTCGCCGCGGCCGCCACGGGCGCCGCCGACTCGCTGCTGACGCTACGCATCGGTGGGTTCGTTATCGGCCTCGCCTCGGGGGTCTACTTCGTCGCCGCAATCCCGCTCGTCGGCGAACTGCTCCCGGGCCAGCGCGGGCGGGCGGTCGGTATCCACGGCACGGCGAGCCAACTGGCCGCCGTGCTCGCACCGGGCCTCGTGCTCGTCTTCCTCGCGACGCTCTCCTGGCGGTACACGTTCTGGTTTCTCGCCGTCGCCGCCGGGCTGTCGACGCTGACGCTGGTCCATCTCGTCCGGCGCCACCCTGAGTCGGTTCCCACGCCGCCCGCGGGCGAGCGGAAGTTTACGGCCGCGCTGGGTCACTGGCGAGTCATCGTCGCCGGCACCGCGTTCGTCGCCGGCGCGGGGCTCGTCTGGCAAGGGGTGTTCAACTTCTACGTCCCGTATCTCACTCAGGCGAAGGGGCTGACCCTCTCGACGGCGAACTCGCTGCTCACGTTGGTGTTTACCGCTGGCGTCCCCGCGTTCTGGCTTTCAGGCCGACTGGCCGACCGGTTGCGCCACGTCCCGTATCTGCTCGGTATCAACGCCGGCTTTCTCCTCGCGCTGATCGCCTTGCTTCTGGCCGACTCCCTCGTCGCCATCGCGATCGCGACCGCCCTTCTCGGCCTCGTGATCCACGGGCTGTTCCCGGCCATCGATACATACATGCTCGGGACACTACCTGCGGCTGATCGAACCAGCGCCTACGCGGTGTTCAGCGGCGTCGCACTCCTGCTTGAGTCCATGGGCTCTGGAATCGTGGGTTCGCTCCGCGGTGCGGGATACGCGTTCGATACGGTCTTTTCGGTGGCCGCGGCCGGGCTTGCGGCGCTCATCCTCGTGCTGCTTGCCGTCTGGGTAATCGGGGTGGTGCCGACGGGCTCACCTGCGCCGACGAACTGAAGGCGCCGGTAAATAACGCGGTTATCATCTGTCGGCTCACTCGCTGTACTCCTGCATAAAATGGCCGAAGGGTTTTTACTTTGGATGTGTAACATCTGTTCATGTCCGGCCTACTCCCCTCCGAATCGAGTGCGGTTTCCGCCGGCGAGGCGGATGAGGATGGAGGGACCAGGCTGCTCTGGCTCGACGACGACGAGGCGGAGACGCTCATCGGTTCGCTCTCCTCTGACACCGCCCGCTCGGTGCTCACCGCGCTCCACGAGGAGCCCCGCACCGCCTCCGAACTGGCCGAGGAGGTCGACACGTCGCTCCAGAACGTCCGTCACCACCTGAACAACCTGGCGGAGGCTGACCTGATCGAAGCGACAGAGACCCGCTACTCGGTCAAAGGCCGCGAGATGAAGGTCTACTCGCCGGTCAACGAGTCGCTGGTGGTCTGTGTCGGCGACAGCGAAGAGCGGAGCTCCTTCCTCTCCTCGCTCCGGCAGTTCATCAGTGCCGCGGTGGCGCTCGTCCTCGGCAGTCTCCTGGTCCACTTCGCCTTCGGCGCAGGAACTCCCGGTGTCAGCGGCCCGTCCAGTCCCCGGGTCGCTGATTCTGTCGGCAGTACCGGCGAACTACTCGGGGTGCTCTCACCCGGCGTGGCGTTTCTCGCCGGCGGACTGGTCGTGTTGACCGTCGTTGCCTGGGAGTACCACCGGAACCAGGACTGACCGGACGATGCGCTGGTCCCTGGGGTGGTGGGCGTGAAGAGCCGAACCGGCATCGTGGTGTTCGTGGTCATCATTCTCGTGAGCAGTCTCTCTTTCGCCCTTCCCGGCGCGGGGGCTATCGACGATACCGCACTCGAGAACGTGGAGCGTGGCGAATCGTGGGAACGGACCGGCGGCAGCGAGTGGATACCAGCCGAGAGCCGCTCGAGCGAGCCTACTGCTGGTGACTCCTCGCCGCCGCTCACTCGCCTCGAGTCGCTCCACCGGGCCGGCGTCGACGGTGAGGGGGTTACCGTCGGCGTCATCGGCAACCAGTTCGACGCCAGCCAACGCTCGCTGGGGGAGTCCGTCGTCGAACACCAGCGGTTCGCTAACAAGGGCCCCATCCAGTCCAGCGCCGACACGATGCTCGGCCAGAACACCCACGATACGGCCGTTGCCGAAACCGTCGCCCGGACCGCGCCGGAATCAGCGCTGTATCTGGCGGACGTCGGCCGGGAAACGACGCCGGAGCGCTACGCCGAGGCCGTCGACTGGCTCCTCGAGAAGGACGTGGACGTCGTCGTCGATGCCGCCAGCTACTTCCCGGCCAACGCAGACGGAATGGGCCAACTGAACGACGTCGCCTCTGACGCGACGGAGCAGGGAGTCGTCTTCGTCACCTCTGCGGGGAACTACGCCAACCGTCACTGGGCCGGCACGGCCAGCGGCGACGGCTGGGTGGAGTTCGCCCCCGAAACACCGTACAACGACCTCGGCGACGGGAAACTGGCAGGACACAGCTCCCTGCGGCTCTACTGGGAGGGCGACGCGGATTTCGACCTCTATCTCTACCGAGCCACGACCGGCGAGGACACCCTCGTCGCGAAATCCGCGAGCAACCAGTTCGGGGCAGGCCCTCACTCCGAAGCGATCGACACGACGCTTCCGAGTGGGAACTACTACGTCGCTGTCCGGGGGAGTGGAGTCCCGAACGGGACGGCGCTGGAGCTGTTCGCCGCAAAGCACGCGTTCGCGGAAACGAGTGAGGAGGGCGGGATGGTCGCGCCCGCGACGGCCGAGAGCGTCATCGCCGTGGGCGCCGTCGATAGCGTGAGTGGGGAACCACAGCCCTACAGCTCGTCCGGGCCGAAACTCGATATCTCGGCGCCAGAGGTCGCCCGGACGACCGCCGCGGGCGAACTCAGAGGGAGCTCCGCCGCGGCGCCGCTGGTCGCCGGAACGGTCGCGCTGATGCTGTCGGAGAACGAGCGTCTGACGCCAACCAGGGCCCAGCAGGTGCTCCAGCAGACCGCGACCAGAATGAACGGACAGCTCTATCTCGACACTGCGGGCGCCGTGAAGGCGGTGTCTGACGATGAGCTGACTCCTCTCACCGGGCCGCTCCGTGCAACGTACGGAGACGAGACGTACACGGTCGGTGACGGATTCGAGCCGGTCCCAACGTCTGTAGCGCTGGAAGAGCGTCACTCGGATACCGAGATCGTCGAGGAGAAGACGAACCGGACGCCGCAGGTCGCTCCTGACGGGTCGACGAGAGAGCCGATGCTTTGGACGGGAGACAGTGACTGAGCACACGTCGGTGCAGCAGCGGGTGGCGGAGTACTGGGAGTGGGTCGCCGTCGCGCTGTTCCTGCTGCTCTCGGTCGACTTGCTCACGTCGCTGTACGCTGCGGCGGTCGTCGGCGTCGACGCCGAGGCGAACCCCCTGATGAGGTCTCTGCTTGGTGAGCCACTCGCGGTGCTGTTGGCGGTCCATCTCGGTGTCGTCGTGCTCGCGGTGGGCTTCTTTTACGGGCTGATGCGGACGTACGTGGCGACGCCCGTCCGGTTCCGGCGCCCCTACGGCTATCTGATCGAACTCTGGCTTGGGCTGCTGCTCGCAACTGGTCTCTGGGTGTTCGCGAACAACCTCTCGGTCATTGTGCTGGGGGAGGGGCTCCTCTGACCCGGTGACGAATGGACCAGGGGCTCATAGTGATTACTGC
>NZ_JAZKRY010000062.1:0-17327 GCF_036626355.1 Halolamina sp.
CCTCACGAAACATTTCTCGACGAGTAGCGGCCTGTTCGACGGGATCGAACTGGACCTCGACGGCGGCTTCCCGCTCAAACGCCGGACCGAGAGCGTCCGGGCTGTCGACGACGTCTCCTTCGAGATCGAGCGCGGCGAGACGCTTGGCCTCGTCGGGGAGTCCGGCTGTGGCAAGTCCACCCTGGGACGGACGATCCTCCGGCTACTGAAACCGACCGACGGTGCAATCTACTTCAAGGGCCGGAACATCGCCGATCTCGGCAAAGAGGAACTGCGGCGGACGCGGAAGGACCAGCAGATGATCTTCCAGGATCCCCAGTCCTCGCTGGACCCCCGGATGAAAGTCGGGCCGATCGTCGAGGAGCCGATGCAGGCCCACAACCTCCACGACGAGGAGGGACGGGAGCAGCGGGCCCGGGAACTGCTGGAGGCAGTTGGGCTCGACCCGCAGCACTACAACCGCTACCCCCATCAGTTCTCCGGCGGCCAGCGCCAGCGGATCAACCTCGCCCGCGCGCTCGCAGTCGACCCGGACTTCATCGTCTGTGACGAGCCGACGAGCGCGCTCGACGCCTCGATTCAGGCGCAGGTGCTCAACACGATGCGGGAGCTGCAGGACGAGTTCAACCTGACCTACCTCTTCATCAGTCACGACCTCTCGGTGATCCGGCACATCTCCGACCGCGTCGCGGTGATGTATCTCGGTCACATCGTGGAGATGGCCGAGAAGGAGGAGCTCTTCGAGAACCCCAAACACCCCTACACGCGCTCACTCCTCTCGGCCATCCCGGTTCCTGACCCCGCAATGGCCGGCTCCCGGACCATCCTGCAGGGCGACGTGCCCGACCCGGTCAACCCCCCGTCTGGCTGCCGGTTCCGGACGAGGTGTCCCGACCTCATCGCCCCCGAGGCGTACGACCTCACCGACGACGCCTGGGCGGCAGTACGAGCGTTCATGCGCGCTGTCGAACGCCGGTCGTTCGACCTCGAGCGCCGGACGGCCATCGAGGAGCAGTTCTTCGACGGCGGGAAAATCGGCGGGAACGCGCAAGCCATCGTCGACGACGCCATCGACCACGTGGTCGACGAGGAGTGGGAGACCGCCGCGGATCTCCTCACCGACTCGTTCGCCGCGCAGAGCATCTGTGCGACGGACCGCCCGGCCTACGAACTCGAATCAGCCACCGGTGGGACCCGTTTCGCCGCCTGTCACCTCCACCGGGAGTAGTTCGCCAACCTCCGGTGTGCTGGAAGGGCCGGCAGTTTGCCGTAAGCGCGCGACTGAGGCTCAAGTTGCCGCGCCCAATCGATTCCCGTTCGGTCGAATTACACGGAGTGAAACCGGGATACGGAGAGGCAATGTGTGCTATCGAGGCGACGATAGCCTGTTGGGTTCCGCCAGCGCTTCGGCTCTGTGTCCACCGCTCCTGGGCCTCCCTGAACGCCCATGTCGCGCGGGAGGTCACGGAGCGTTCCCGACCCTGCCTGGCCTATTAGTTGGCGCCGGAAGTGGGGCCAGTATGGACACCACGGAGGAAAACTCGCCCACCCCCGTCGACTCACAGCCGGACATCGACGACGTGTTCGAAGAGCTCGAACAGCTCGCGGAGCTGGTCGACTCACCCGACGAGCAGGAGCAGGTCATCAACGCGATGCGGACGCTCCAGCGCTCCCGGTCCAGTCGCCTCGTCGGCCGACTCCGGGATACGTTCGACAGTCGCGACGTTGGCGAGGCGACCGTCGGGAGCTTCATCTTCGGTATCCCGATGGTCGTCGAGGGCGGGACACTGGAGGTCGGCGAGTATCTCGGCACCCGACCGCTCCTGCTGCTGCTCACCATGGCGTTCGGGGGGACGCTCGTCTACGGCATCCTGCACGCCGCTGCGTTCGACCAGATCGAGGAGGACGAACTGTTCGGATTGGTTTCCATCCGCCTGCTGACAATCCCGCTGCTCGCGACCGTGATGGGGTTCGGCCTGATGACGATCTGGGGCCGAGCCGAATGGTCGACGCCGATGGTCGCCATCGGCCAGTGTCTGTTCACCTCCATCGTCATGGCCGTCGGCGCCTCGCTCGGCGACGTGCTTCCCGGGACCTGAGTTGGGAGAACGTGGCTGAGGGAACACCGAGCAAGCCAATCGAAAACGACTCGGCGGACCGGGAGCGTTTAGGCGCCGGCCACCGGCGACGGGCACATGGACGACGAGCGACAGGCCACGTTCGGAACCGACGGCACCCTGGAGACAGACCGACCCCCCGAGGCGACCGGCGAAGACGACTTCGGCGAGGAGAAGGACCCGGACGAGACCGACGGCGGCTTCAGCCGATACGTCGTCTCCAGCCTGCTCCAGAAGGCGGTGCGTCGCTCCGACGAGGGGGTCGCGGCCTGGGCGGCGTGGGAGCTCGCCCGCTCCGGGTTCGGGTGGAACCTCTGGGAGCGGCTGACCCTCTACGTCGTCGAGGACCTCCGCGCCGGGCAGGACGTCACGATGCAGGTGGCGCGCTACGAGGAACTTGCGACCGAGCGGTGGGACGCCGAGGAGTGGCGCGGGCGTATCTGCGCGATCCACGCCGCGCTGGCGTGTGCTCGCGCGACGTCCTCGCGCGAAGCATCCAACGCCGACGAGTACTTCGGCGCCGTCGCGGACCACCGGGCCGAGGCCCGCGAGCGCGGGGAGGAACCGAGCTACGACTTCCCCGTCGGCGATCTGGAACCCGAGGGGCGCTTCGACGCCGCCTTCGACGGGCACACCGGCGAGGGGTCGCGACGCGGTCGCGGGACGGAGTTCTTCAAAACCCGCGGCGCACGCGTCGGGCCCGAGGGCGAGGGCGACCTCAGCGCCCGCTGGCAGCGACTCGCGATGGAACTGTCGGACGTGGCGTTCGACGAGGAGGATGTGGAGCACGCGGTGCGACCGACGGACGAGGAGAATCCGTGGCTGGAACCAGGTAAAGAGGGAGAAGAACAGTAGTCACGAGAGCGCAGCCGGGCCGTGCTCGACGGACCGTCGTGATTGTCGGTCCAGTCAGTCCTCGAGGGACGTCTCGTTCGAGCGCTCGAGTCCACCGAATTCCTCAGAGTTCAGGATACGACGCACCTCGTCGTCGAGACGAGTTCGAAGGTGGTCCACCACCCCCGAAGTTCGTCTGACAGCTGTTGCTGCTCCCGTTCTGCGTCTCGGAGCGCGTCGAGTGCGTCCACCTCCACGAGATCTGGCTCCAGCACCGGGAATGAGGACACCGTTCCGGCGAGTCATTCGTCACCGACGACCGGCCCCAATCCCGAGAGCGAGGCGTCCTGGTAGCTCTCGGTGAGTCCCCACCAGACCAGCACTGCGGCCGCCGCGGCGACGACGGCGGCGCCGGCGAAGGCGAGTTCGTAGGAGAAGACCGTCGCCGCC
The DNA here is from genome assembly GCF_036626355.1 of Halolamina sp. GTDB lineage: Archaea > Halobacteriota > Halobacteria > Halobacteriales > Haloferacaceae > Halolamina. Next base: position 3,402 of record NZ_JAZKRY010000062.1, read on the forward strand.
GAGCCGACGACCACCGGCCCGAGCATCCCACCGACCCCCTTCGCGGTCGAGCGCAGGCCCATGAGTTCAGACTCCCGGTCGACCGGGGAGACGTCACCGATGAAGGCGACGGTGCCGGCGACCATCGCAGAGAAGGTCAACCCTTTCACGAGCATCCCGGTCCCGGCGAGCAGTTGGCCGACGAGGTCCGAGGCAGGGACCGTCGCGGCCGCGATGAGCACCGCAGCGGCGACGTGGCCGGCGACGCCGCCGACGACCAGGGGTTTCCGACCGGCGGCGTCGGCGACCCGGCCGAAGACGTACATCGCCCCCACTTCGATAACGGGCGAGATTGAGAGAAGCACCCCCATCGCGAACTCCGTCGCGCCGACCTCGGCGATGAGGTAGATGGGGAGCAGGCTGGCGAGGCCGAGCCAGCTGAGGTTCCGCAACGCCAGTGCGACGTAGAGCCACTGGAGACCGTTGGTCGTCAGGTGCGCGCGCTCGTCGACCGCGGGCAACAGCCGCGAGCGCACGTCGGCCATCAGCCCGGAGCGCGTCGGCGGCTCCTCGGGGTCCGGCGTCGGGTCGTCGATGAACAGCGCGGCGAGCATCGCGACGAAACTGACCCCGGCGACGACGAGGTAGACCGACTGCGCGGCGAGCAGGCCCAGCAGCACGCCACCGAAGAATCGGGCGCCGGTGAACCCCGCCGAGCGAGCGCTGTTGAAGGAGCCGATGGACCGCCCCCGATCTGACTCGCCACCGCGCGCGGAGACGATGGTGAGCGCGACGGGGAGGAAGCCAGCGGCGAAGACGGCGTAGAGCGCCCGGAGTGCAATCTGGGCCCAGACGCTCTCGACGACCGCAAGCGGGAGTGCCGCGACCGTCGCCAGTCCCGCGGAGGCGACGAGCACCGCACGACGCCGGCCGGTCAGGTCGGCGACAGCGCCCCAGACCGGGGCGAAGAAGACGAGCCCGAAGAAGTAGGCCGTCGATACCATGCCGACCGCGAACGGGGAGGCCTCGCGCCCGACGTAGACGGCCATCACCGTCCCCATGAGGATGGCCGTGCCGATGTGGGCGGCACCAGCGACGCCGGTCACTGCCTGCTGTGTTCTGGTCGTCGGAGCCACAGGGTCGGGAATCCGTCGTCAGTGGTGGTAAAACGTCGGGTGGAGGAGAACAGGGCCGGGTGTTCGCCGGGGGCTCCAGAGTCAACACCAGTGATCGTCCCTCATGGGGTAGAGAGGCAGGCTAGCCTCCGCGAGATTGAACGCCGGAAGACAGTCGCTCACGGGTGTTGAACTTCAGTCCGCCCTCCCCGATTTGAACGGGGGGCAAGCCGATCTACAGTCGGCTGCTCTACCAGTCTGAGCTAAGGGCGGGCATCTGTGTGTAGATGCTGGTTCGGACTTAAGGGTTGTCTCTTGGAGCTGCCACGCGGCGACGCCCTCCGGCGACCAGGGGCGTCACCGACCCCCAAACCTCCGAACCGTCGATCGCCCGAAACCGGTAAGCCACCGGCGGGTGGAGTGGCTCGCGTGTCACTGTCCGCCGTCGAGCAACGGGTCCCACCGATGGCCGCGCTGGCCGTCGCCGTCATCGCCGTCAGTACGAGCGCCATCCTGGTCCGCTGGTCGACCGCGCCGAGCGTCGTGAAGGCGTTCTACCGGGTGCTGTTCACCACCGCACTGCTGCTGCCGTGGGCGCTGACCCGCTACCGCAGCGAGTTCCGAACAATCCGAGGCCGGGACCTGTTCGTCGCCGGCCTCACCGGTGTCGCGCTCGCGCTGCACTTCGTCTCCTGGTTCGAGAGCCTGCGTCACACTTCCGTCGCCGCCAGCGTGACGCTGGTGCAGTCCCAGCCGCTGTTCGTCGCCATCGGCGCCTGGGCACTGCTCGACGAGCGGCTCACTCGCCAGATGGTCGTCGGTATTCTCGTCGCGCTCGCGGGCGCGGCCGCGATGTCGCTTGGCGATCCGGTGCTCGGGGCGCTGGGCCTCGTCGACGCCGAGGCGGGCCTCCAGGGAACGAGCAGTTACGGAAACCTGCTCGCGCTCGGCGGTGCCGTGATGTACGCAGCCTACGTCCTTGCCGGCCGGTCGCTCCGCCAGCGCGTCTCGCTCGTCCCCTACGTCGTCGTGGTGTACGTCGCCTGCACGGCTGTCCTCCTCGTCATCGCCGTTGGCCAGGGGGCCCCGCTGGTGGACTACCGCCGCCGGGAGTGGCTGCTCTTTCTGGGGATGGCTGTCGGCCCGGGCATCTTCGGCCACACGGTCATCAACTGGGCGCTGGCGCACGTCGAGTCCGGGGTGGTCTCCGTGAGTCTCCTGGGTGAACCCGTCGGCAGCACGCTGCTCGCGATGCTCTTGCTTCCCGGCGAAATCCCGACGCCGACAACAGTGGTCGGTGGCGCAGTGGTCCTGTTCGGCATCTACCTGACCGCGGCTGCGAGAGGCCATGCCTGACCGACCGATCGCCGACCGAGCGGCGATGCGCTACGCCATCAGCCAGGCAGTCCTGTTCGTGTTGACGGTCGCCCACGCGCTGCTGACGTGGCCCGTCGCCGACGCGGTGACGCTGTTCGTCGGCGGCGCCGCAGTCGCGTTCGCCGCCGAGGCGGTGGCCATCCGCGCAGGGCTGTTCACGCACTATCTGCGCCCCAGACTGGCTGGCGTCCCGCTCACCATCCTGCTCGCGTGGCCGGCCGTCGTCTACGTCTCAGTCCGGCTTGCGTCCCTCCTCGTCGACGGCGCCGTCGCGATAGCAGCGACAGCTGCGGTCATCGGGACACTCGCTGACCTGGTCGCCGACCCGCCGGCCGTCGCAGATGGCGCGTGGGAGTTCCACCGCGCCGACATCCCGGGACCGTGGGTCCGCGGCGTCCCGTGGTGGAACTTCGCCGGCTGGCTGCTGGTCGTGTTCGTGACGGCGATGCTCCCGCACTGGCTCTGAGGCCGGACGTGAACTGCCTGCTACGGGGTTACTGCCCGCTTTCCAACGCTTCGTGCGTGCGCTTGTGCCGGTCACGGAACATCGGCTCGAATCCGACGACCCCGAGCGGCCCGAGGACGTCCTTCAGCGGGCCGAGCGGGAGTTCGTACTCGACGCGGTCCTCGATGACCGTCTCCTCGCCGTCCGCGAAGAACGTGTGGGTGTGTTTCCAGGTGGGAAACGGCCCGTCGAGCATCTCGTCAGTGAACCAGGCTCTCGCTTCCCGCTCCTCGCGCTCGGTGATGCGGGAGACCCAGCGCTGACGCGGGGCGATGCCGAACGGGCGGAGCGACATCTCGATTTCGCTCCCCTCGACCAGCAGGTCCGGCTCTGACTCCCCATCAGGTCCCCGTACCTCGTCGATCTCGAGAGACATGAAATCAGGGGTGAGCGCCTCGAGTCCCTCGATTCGGGAATGGAACGCCCAGACCTCCTCGAGCGGCGCGGCGATCCGAGTCCGGCGAGAATACGTCTCCATGCGACTGCGTACGTGCGCGTAGTGGTTAACGGGTTCGACAACTGAGTGGAGGGATGGTGCAAGGACAACGAGGCGGGCAGACGCCCGTGGTAGCGACACCGCTCGGAGCGAAACCCGCTGGGGAAGCTGAGCTGCATCAGGACACGACGGTACCGGCGCCACGGGGCGAAACGCCCGAAGCGGCTGGGGCGCAAACTCGACGCTGAGCGTGGCGAAAGCCAGTCCGAACACGAGAACGGACGTCGCCAGCGCTGCCCGTCGGCGGTCCGGAACGGGCCGGTCGGTGCCGGCGTGGCCATCGGCAGGTTCCACCTCGCCGGTTACAGGCGGTCGCTATCGATTTCGATGCCCTCGGGCGTGACGACGAGGAAGCCGCGGAAATGCATCAGCGAGCCACCTTCGCCCCGGACCTCACGGGCGAACCCGGCTGCCAGCCTGTTCAGGTCCCCTTCGACAGCCAGCAGGAGCACGTTTCCACGGTCGACAGCGTCGATCCACTCCTCGGGACCCGTCGAGCCGTCGAGTACGCCCAGTATCACGTCGCCTTCTGCTTCATCCTCGAGTTCCTCTTCGGCTCGTTCGAGGTCGAGGCCGAACTCTGTCATGACTGACGTTCCGCGCCCGGGGGTAAAAAACTGGTCGGGCGGTCCCCGCCAGCGCTGCTGGCAGGTGGGGACCTGATACTGCCCCGGTGAAGAGCCGATGTACTAAAACAGGAGGGCGTCTAAGCGAACGCATGGCCTGTGACCATGAGCTCGATAGCGAGTATCTTACGACGACCGATAGCGCCGTAATCGATATCCGCGGCGCGGGTGAGGACCTTCGGTTCGACGTCGTCGTTCCCTGCCCGAACTGTGGGCAGACCCTGGAGCTGACGCTCTCGGAGGAGTCACGTCGAGAGTCAGATATCGACTTCCCGCTCGACGACGCAGAGGCGGCCGGCAGCTAACTGCTAAAACAGCCGGTTCGGGGTCCCGATTGACCCTGAACACACGGCGTGGTTCGGTGGCCACAGCCCTGAGTCCGGGACAACTACGTACCGAGCGTTCCTTACTCCTGGTAGGCGACCCGGACCTGCTCCCAGCGACCTTTCTCCTCCAGATGCGTCTGGAGCGCTTCAGCGTACCGTTCGAGCAGTTCCTCGGCGGCCGCCACGCGCTTGGAGTCGGTCCCGTTTCCGCCGCCGCCGACGCCGAGTGCCTTCTTCACTGAGGAGACGATGCCGTCGCCGCTGTCACCGCCGGCGGAGCCGCCGGGACCCCCCATCCGCTGGTCCATCTTCTCCACCTCGGGCATGATACCCTCCACTTTCGACGTGTCGGGAACGATTCTCGCTTCCTCGGGGTCGGCGGCGTTCTCGATCTCGAACTCGGCGGCGGTCATGATGAGCCCCCACTCCTGGTTCGAGAACGACGACTCCCGCACTTCGCCCGAGAACTCTTGGTCGACGGCCATCCGTTCGCCGACGATGGCGTCGGTCCAATCGGAGCCACTCATATCACACGCTATGCCGAGGGTGCGTATCAGGGTTTCCCACGCGGCGGGTCGGCGCGCACCTGTTCAGGAGGTTTCCCGTAAGTTACGAGGATACCCTCTGTCAGCCCCAGGAGTGATTGCCCGTATTTATCTGCAACACCACTCCAGTTGCGTCGAACGCAAGTAGACCAGAATCGCCCGATAGCGTCGCCTTCTCTCCGAGACGTGCGTCGTCAAGCATATATACCCGGAGCGGCGCCTGTCAGCCACGGTGATGAGCCGAATCCTACGTCGAGGCACGCTGTTTGCCCTCTACCAGCTGACACTGTTCGCCGGAATCGCGCTGCTGCCCGTCGCGCTCATGGCGCGTCGCATCGGCATCCCGTTCCCCATCGGCCGAGCCGTCAAGGGAACCAAAGCCGCCTACGAATCAAGCTCGGAGTAATCACGCCACTCGTTTTCGGGTGTTGAAAGCCAGGCCCAGCGACAGCGCCAGCAGCCCCCTGCATCGTCGGCGCCATGCCCGCCTGAAGCCAGGAGATGCCTGAAGGAATGGCTTTATCAGCGTTCCCCGACTACCAATCGCTAATGCGTACACCTGCGGACCCATCCGGAGATCGTGACCCGTTGAGCGGTAGCCAGTCCAACGTCTTCGGCCCCGAACTCGGCGAGTTCCCCCACGCGGAGGAGCGACGCGCGGAGGCCGAGCAGGAGAAAGGAATGAAGACGGGGACGACCACGGTCGGCATCGACGCCGACGGCGCGGTCGTGCTCGCGACGGACATGCGGGCCAGCATGGGCAACATGGTTTCGAGCAAAGACGTCCAGAAGGTGGAGCAGGTCCACCCCAACGCCGCGCTGACCATCGCCGGCTCCGTCTCCGCCGCCCAGTCACTCATCGAGACGCTCCGCGTCGAGTCGAATCTCTTCGAGGTTCGCCGGAACAAGGATATGTCGATGCAGGCGCTCTCCACGCTAACGGGGAACCTGCTGCGCTCGGGCGCGTTCTTCATCGTCTCGCCAATCCTCGGTGGCGTCGACGACGAGGGCAGCCACGTCTACTCCATCGACGCACTCGGCGGGACCACCGAAGAGGACTACGCGGTCTCCGGCTCCGGCTCCCAGTACGCCCTCGGTGTGCTCGAGCAGGAGTACGACGAGGAGGAGATCAACGTCGAGGAGGCGAAGACGATCGTCACGAAGGCCATCAAGAGCGCGATGGAGCGCGACACCGCCTCCGGCAACGGAATCAATATCGCCGTGGTCGACGAGGACGGCGTCGAGGTCACGAAGGAGAAGGACATCGACTCGCTTCTGTAACGGTCGAGTTCCCTCTGAGATCCGGTTTTTTCGAGTGCTACTTCGGGAGGAGCACCCCTGCTCGTTCTCGTCCATTTTCTGACGCTGCCAGCTGTGTTGAACAGCCGACAGCTGAGTCGCGGGGCTTTTGCCAGGGTTCCACCTACCTCGAGCTGATGCAGTTCGCAGCCTTCGCCGACCGTGCCGCCGCGCTGGAGGCCGAGCCCGCCGACCTCGAGACCGTCTCGCTGGTCGCCGACCTGCTCGCCGATTCCGGGGGCGACCTCGCCGTAGTCTCCCGATTCCTCCAGGGCCGTGTGTTTCCGGGCTGGGACGGCCGCACCATCGATATCGGCCCCTCGCTCTGCTACGAGGCGCTGGCGAGAGCGGCCGGCACCAACACCACCGCTGCCGACATCGAGGAGCGGTTGGCCGAGGAGGGCGAAATCGGTGCCGTCGCCGCCGGACTCGACCTCGGCGGCCAGATGGGGCTCGGCGCGTTCACCAGCGGCAGTGACGGCGGCAGTGCGGAGGACGGTCCGACCGTCGCCCACGTTGACGAGGCGCTCCGGGAGGTGGCCGCTGCCGAGGGCGCAGGCAGCGAGGACGCGAAACTCGCCTCGCTGTTCGGCCTCTTCTCCCGTGTCAGCCGTGAGGAGGCGCGCTTTCTCGCCCGCCTCGTGCTCGGGGAGATGCGTATCGGCGTCGGCGAGGGGACAGTGCGGGATGCGATTGCGGAAGCGTTCGACGTCGACTCGGCGGTCGTCGTCGACGCACTCCAGGTGAGCAACGATTACGGCCGGGTCGCTGTCCTGGCCCGTGAGGAGGGAGAAGAGGGCCTTCGCCGGGTGGGACTGGAGACAGGTCGCCCCGTTCAGGCGATGCTCGCCCAGGCCGGTACCGTCGCCGGGGCACTGGAGGAGTGGGAGGCAGTCGCGGCCGAACCCAAGTTCGACGGCGCGCGTGTACAGGTCCATCACCACCCAGAGGGTATCGCGCCGCCCGACGCGGGCCGCGAGGCGACGGCCGAGGATCCGGCGGTGCGGCTCTACTCCCGCAACACCTCGGAGGTGACCGACGCGCTCCCCGAGATCCGGGAGTACGCGGAGGAACGGCTCGACGCGCCGGCAATCCTCGACGGCGAGGTCATCGCAGTCGGGGACGACGGCGAGCCGCTCCCGTTCCAGGAGGTGCTCCGGCGGTTCCGCCGGAAACACGAGGTCGACCGGATGCGCGAGGAGGTAGCGCTCGACCTCCACGCGTTCGACTGCCTGCTCGACGGGCGAGAGCCTGGGGCAGTCGGACAGACCGAAAACGCCGGCCCGGAACTCCTCGACGTTCCCTTCCGCGAGCGCCACGCTCGGCTGACGGAGCTTCTCCCCGACGCCGCAAGCGAGGTGCTCTACAGCGCCGACGTCGAGGAAATCGAGGCGTTCGAGGTCGACGCGCTCGCAGCGGGTCACGAGGGCATCATGCTCAAACGCCCGGCGTCGGCGTACACCCCCGGTGACCGCGGGAAGGACTGGCTGAAACGTAAGCCCGACGTAGAGACGCTGGACTGTGTCGTCACCGGCGCCGAGTGGGGCGAGGGGCGCCGAGCCAACGAGTTCGGGACGTTCTTGCTCTCGGTCCGGGCCGACGACGGCTACGAGACGGTCGGGAAAGTCGCGACGGGGATCACCGACGAGCGTCTCACCGAACTGACCGAGCTACTCGAACCTCACGTTATCAGCGAGCGCGGCCAGACTGTCGAGTTCCGCCCCGAGGTCGTGTTCGAGGTCGGTTACGAGGAGATCCAGGCGTCGCCGACGTACGGCTCGGGCTCCGCGCTGCGGTTCCCCCGCTTCGTTGGTGTCAGGGAGGACAAATCGCCGGCCGACGCGGATACTGTCGAGCGCGTCGATCGGCTCGCGAACGGGGACGCCGAGGACGGAGCCGAGTCGTAGTTCGTTCGAAAAGCATCCGCAGTGGAAGCAGCCGTTGACTCGGGACGTCCGCCGCAAGGAGTACGTCTAAGGTCGCCCGCCCCCCAGTCCCGGCTATGACCGTCCGACACGACGGACTCTCCGTGACGTGGTTCGGCTACGCAACCACCCGTATCGAAACCGAGGGGGGGTTCGTCGCCTATCTCGACCCCGGCCGCTACGGCGTGCTGACTGGCGACTGGACGCCAATCGGCGGCGGCAACCCGAAGGAGGCGGCGCATCCGCGCGCGACGAACCACCGACCGCAGGACGCAGACCTCGTCTGTGTCACCCACGACCACCACTACGACTCGGACGGCATCCGCCGGGTCGCCGGCGAAGATGCCACCATCGTCGTCTACGACACCGTCGACCCGGCGAGCATCGACCGCGACGTCGACCCGGTGGAAGAGCTGCCAGGTGAGGTCGTCCGCATCGGAGAGGAGGAGCACCTCGCCGTCGACGGCCCGGACGGTGGCGCGGACGTGTGGTCCGTTCCGGCGTACAACGACCCGGAGGGGCCGCGGGCCGACGGACAAGGGAACGTCAGCCACCCGCCAGGGTTCGGCGTCGGCTATCGGCTCGCAGTCGGGGGCACCTCCGTGTTCTGGCCCGGCGACAGCGACGCGCTGGACGCGTTCGCCGAACTGGACGTGTCGCTGTTCCTCGCGAATATCGCCGGCACCGTCGTCAGCACCGCCGCGGAGTCGGCCGAACTCGCCGAGCGGATGGATCCGGACCTGGTGCTTCCGGTTCATTACAACACGATCGAGATTCTACAGGCGGATTCCGGCGCGTTCGCCAAAGACGTTGCCAAACGCGGTGTCCCGGTCGTGCTCGACGAACGGGAGGAGTAGAACGAGCTCGAGTGAAATCGTGGGTCTCGGAGCGCTGGAGTCAGTTCGCCTGGTTCAGCGCGCGGTGGTAGTTCGCGGAACTCGGCGCGCGGTTCAGTGTTTGGGTGTCTCGGCGGGCGCCTCCATCCCCTCGATTTTGAGCACGAGCACGTTGGTGGTCGTGTCTTTGCCGTCGACGGTGCCGTCGACGACGAGTTTCGAGAGCGGCGTCGGGCCGGCACTGATTCGGTCGCCCTCGTGGAACCGTTTGACCGACCCGCGGAGTTGGAGCTCCGCCCGGCAGAGGTCGGGGTGGTGGACGCTGCTGAGTCGGATCTCTTCGACGTTGACCCCCTCGACGCGCTCGCCCTCGTGAGTCAGCGGTACCGAGGCCGGCTCGTCCATCTGCTGGATGTCGAGCGTGTCGAACGCGGCCGCCGTGGGTTTGTAGCCGCCTTTCGGCCCTGGCACACCCTCAACCAGCTTCAGCGCCTTCAGACTCTGCATCTGGTTACGGATGGTTCCGGGGTTGCGCCCCACTTCCTCGGCGATGGCCTCGCCTTTCACTGCGGACTCGGTCTCTCCGTGGAGATTGACGAGCGCTCGGAGGATCTTGCGCTGGCTGGTGGTGAGCTCGATAGACGACATTAAGCGGAGTAACACATCGACAACCGATAAAGCCCCGGAATACGGCAGCAACGGCGCGAACGATAGGCATATGTCCGACCCGGCGACAGTGTCGGGCATGAACGGCAAGCGGATACTCGTCACCGGCGGCGCCGGGTTCATCGGCTCGAACCTCTCGAACGGTCTCGCTGCCGAGAACGAGGTTATCGCGCTGGACAACTGCTATCTCGGGACGCCGGAGAACCTCGACGACGACGTCATCTTCGCGGAGGCGGACGTGCTCGACGAGGGGCTCCCCACCGACGTGGACGCGGTGTTCCACCTCGCGGCGCTCTCCTCCCGGGAGATGCTGGAGGAGAACCCACGGGAGGGGGCCCGCGTCAACATCGAGGGGTTCGTCAACGTCGTCGAGCAGGCGATGGCGGACGGCTGCGAGACGTTCGTCTACGCGACGACGTCATCCATCTACGGGAGCCAGACCGACCCCTGTACCGAGAAGATGCCAGTCGAGGCGTCGACGGGCTACGACGCCTCGATGATGGCCCGCGAGCGCTATGCGGAGTACTACTCGGATTTCCACGACCTCTCGCTGGCCGGAATGCGCTTTTTTTCGGTCTATCAGGGCTACGGGGGCAACGAGGCACACAAAGGCGAGTACGCCAACACCGTCTCACAGTTCGCGGATCAGATCGCGAACGGCGAGTCGCCGGTGCTCTGGGGCGACGGCAGCCAGACCCGGGATTTCACCCACGTCTCCGATATCGTCCGTGGGCTGGAGCTGGCCGCCGAGAAGCAGCTCGACGGCATCTACAACCTGGGTGTCGGCAACCCCTACACGTTCAACGAGATGGTCGAGATGATCAACGACGAACTCGGCGCCGACGTGGAGCCGGTGTACGAGCCAGTCCCCCTGGAGAACTACGTCTACCACACTCACGCCGACCCCTCGAAGTTCAAAGCGGCGACGGGGTGGGAGCCCGAAATCAGCTTCGAGGAGGGTATGAGCATGGTGTGTGAACCGTACAAGGAACAGGAGAAGAGCGAGGAGGAGAAGGAGCGGCTGACGGAGTAACGACCCACCGAAGCGCCGAGTTTATAGCCACGAATCGCTCGGTACAGAGTAATGCGCGTCGAGAACTCCTTCATCCCCGTCCGCGGCGTCGGCGAGGCCACCGAACGCCGGCTCTGGAGGGAGGACATCACCCACTGGGACGATTTCCACCCCGCCGTCGTCGGCGACAAAACCGGCCGGCGAATCGAGACGTTCATCGACGAGGCCAAACCCCGCCTCGACGCCCGGGACGCCGGGTTCTTCGACGCGGCGTTCCCCTCCGGAGAGCGCTGGCGGCTCTACGAGAACTTCCGGGAAGACGCCTGCTTCTTCGACATCGAGACGACCGGCCTGGACCACGACCGGAACGTCGTCACCACCGTCTCTTTCCACCGCGACGACGAAACGACGACGCTGGTTCGCGGCGACGACCTCACCGCCGAGAACGTCAGCGCACAGTTCGAGCCCGCTGACCTGCTGGTGACGTTCAACGGGAAGCGCTTCGACGTGCCGTTTCTCGAGACCGCCTTCGGCCTCGACGTGGACACCCCCCATCTCGACCTGCTGTACACCTGTCGCAAGCTCGGGCTTTCGGGTGGGCTCAAGCCAATCGAGAAGGAGATCGGTATCGAGCGCGACCGGCCCGACATCTCCGGCCGGGACGCGGTCCGACTCTGGCGCGAGCACGAAACCGGTACGGACGGCTCGCTCGAGACCCTCATCTCCTACAATCGCGAGGACGCGGTGAATCTCCGCACGCTGGCCGACGAGGCGACCGGCCAGCTCGATGCCGAGCTGTTCGACATCTGAGCGCCGGCGCTGCAGGACACCGGATTTAGGAGGTCTCGGTGACAGAACAGTGGGAGGACGGCCTGGAATCAGTCGAGCAGTCAGCAATAGCGCTGGTGAACTATACTGCCGGACAGAACGATACAACCATCGCTCGCCGTGAATCGGCCGTCAGCTCGTGTGAGAGCCAGAGACTGGTGAGCAACTCTGTATTGACTTCTGTCCGGCAGTAGATCTCGTCGAGGAGGCGGAAGCGCTCGAAGAGCACCACGACGAGTACGGACTCGGCTGAGTCCGCGAGGTACAACGTTCTCCCGACCCGCTCACCTCGAACCCCTCATAGTGATTACTGCGAGTCTGTCCCGCCGTGACCATCCGTATCGGTGAGGGGAGCCCCTGAACCGGCGGCGTTCGGCACCGTCGATGACACCATTCGCAGTAATCACTATCAGGTGACGATATCGCCGATGCGCCGCGGCTCGCCAGAGAGCGAGGGGTCCTCTTCGATGATCTGTAACACTTCGTGATCGGTCACGTCCGGGAACGATTTCTCGGTCGCCTCCTCGACCAGCTCCTTCTCCAGGCGGAACTCGGTTCCCTGATAGACGACGTCGACGCCTTCCTCGTCGAACGAAAGCACGGTCATGCTGGAGATAGATGGTGAGCGTAGTTAACGCCACGGCCTTCGCCGCCAAACATATCTGTTTCTCGATATATGTCTGACGGGGAGTTTTAGGGAGTGAGACCCGATGTGGGTGTATATGTCGCTCCGTGAGGACCCGCTCGACGAGCTGTCCATCCCCAGCGGCACCGTCGTGGAGGAACACGACCTGGTGACCGACGGCGACGTGTTGGTCGGTGGCCAGTCGACCGTCGAGTTCGGCGTTCGCGGCCGCTCGGTGGCGGCGGGCGAACGGAGCTCCTTCGGCGGCCACATCGAAGCCGAGAACGACTGCCGGCTGGACATGTGGACCGATATCGACGGTGACGTGCTGGTGGGCGAGAACGCCTATCTGGGCGAGCGAACCCAGATCGGCGGCCGATTGATGGTTTCGGGCGACCTCGACATCGGCGACGACGTCGAGATCGCGGAGGGGTTCGAGGCCAACGGCTGGATCACCATCCGGAACCCGATGCCGACGCTGGTGTTCTACTTCATCGTGCTCTCCCAGCTCCTGCAGTTGGGCGAAGAGGAGGCCGCCGACGACCTCGCGTACGCGCTCGCGGACGGCGGCGAGGTCGAACAGGAGCCGCTGGTCATCCCCCGCGGCGCCTCCGTCTCGGACGACGCGTGGCGGGTGTCCACCCCCGCGACCGTCGGCTCGGACTGCCGGCTCCACGGGAACATCCGCGCGACGGAGGTCTCCATCGACGAGCGGACCGAACTGTTCGGTAGCATCCGCGCCCGCGGCGACGTGCATCTGGCTCCCGGCAGCGTCATCCACGGCGACGTGACCACCCGTGACGGCGAGGTCGTCGTCGATGGTGGCGCGAACGTGCTCGGAGATATCTCCTCGGTCGACCTACAGGTCCACGAGCACGCGAACGTCGAGGGGACGATGCGCGCGGACGGCGAAATCCGGCTGGTGCAGGAGAACACGGACGGGGGTTCCGTCGGCGCTGCCGACCGCCGCCACGCACAGCAGCACACACCCGACTACTGAGCTCCGGGAGTCAGTCCAGTGTTTCCACGAGGTCGAAGAAATCGGTGACCATCAGGTCCGGGTCGGCCCCGAACCGCTCAGATGGCCTGTCACCACGGTTGACCCAGACTCCCTGCATGCCGGCGTGTTTTGCGCCCTGTACGTCGAACAAGCCGGCGGTAGCGTGGGCGATGCTGTCGATCGGCGTCCCAGTGCGTGCGGCAGCGTGACGGTAGAGTTCGGCGGCGGGTTTGAACGTCTCAACTTCGTCGGCGCTCACGGTGTCCTCGATGAGGTCGCCGATGTCGGCGTGTTCGACCATCGAGTCGAGCATCTCGGGGTTGCCGTTCGAGACGACGTAGAGTGGATAGCCCGTATCGCGAAGCCGTTCCATCCCCTCGCGTACGTCGGCGAACACGTCGAGTTCGTGGTAGACCGCGAGAATCTCGTCGCGCTCCGCTGTCGTCACGTCGGCGCCGTGGACGTCCAGCGCGTACTGGAGCGCGTCGCGGTTCATCTCGTAGAACGGCTGGTAGGCGTCGGTCTGGTTGGCGATGAACGTGTAGGCGAGCGAGCGCGAGCGCCAGAGCTGAGACACCGGGCGCGGGTCGTCGACGCGGTCGGCGAGGGCGTTTTCGGCGGCCTCGACGTCGACGATGGTGCTGTAGGAGTCGAACGTGACTGTTTCGACGTGCGCGGGTTCGAAGCTCATTGTCTGTTTGTTGGGTTGTGGTGGTGGAAACGTTTCGGGGACCTGTGTTCGTGGCGCACGACTGTTTCGCGGATG
>NZ_JAZKRY010000063.1:0-17035 GCF_036626355.1 Halolamina sp.
GCTTGGTGTTGAGGTTGTAGGTGTTCTTCGACCAGTTCTGCACGGTCGAGTACTGGACGTGGGCGTTCTCGCCGACGAACACTTCGACGCCGCCGGAGTGAAGGTTAAACGCGGAGTACTTGGGCGCCGAACAGCCCTCGATGTAGTGCACCTCGCTGCCCTCCTCGGCGATGATGAGCGTGTGCTCGAACTGGCCCATTCCTTCCGTGTTCATCCGGAAGTACGCCTGAACGGGCATCTCGACGGTCACGTCCTCGGGGACGTAGACGAACGAGCCGCCCGACCAGATGGCGCCGTGAAGCGCCGCGAACTTGTTGTCGCTTGGCGGGACGCAGTTCGTCATGAAGTGCTCCTTGACGAGCTCCGGGTGCTCGTCGACCGCCTGGTCCATGTTCATGAACACGACGCCTTTCTCCTCCCAGCGCTCCTGCATGTTCTGGTAGACGACCTCGGACTCGTACTGGGCACCCACGCCCGAGAGGGCGTTCTTCTCCGCCTCGGGGATGCCGAGCTTGTCGAACGTGTCCTTGATCTCGTCGGGGAGGTCGGTCCAGTTCTCGACGCCGCCACGGGTTTCGATGTCCGGGCGGATGTAGGGGACGATCTCGTCGATCTCGACCTCTGAGAGGTCGGGCTGGCCGGGCCAGTCGGTCGGCATCGGCATCGCCTGGTACTGCTTCAGCGCGCGTAGTCGGCGCTGGCGCATCCAGTCGGGCTCGCCCTTGTCGTCCGAGATCGCGTGGATCGTGTCCTCTGTCAGTCCTTTTTCCGCCGCGTAGGCGGCTTTGGACTCCTTCTTGAAGTCGAAGCGCTCCTCGGTGTCGGTCTGTTGTAGGTGGTCCTGGTCTGAGCTCATAAGTTAAGCCGTCTCGTAAACCTGCTCGCGCACCCAGTCGTAGCCGTTCTCCTCGAGCTTCTTGGCGAGCTCCGCGTCGCCCTGCAAGGCGACCTCACCGTCGAGCATGACGTGTACGCGGTCGGGCTCGATGTAGTCGAGGATCCGCTGGTAGTGGGTGATCTGCAGGACACCGGTGCCCTGCTCGTCACGCAGTCGGTTGATACCCTTCGCCACGTCCTGCAGGCGGTCGATGTCCAGCCCGGAGTCGATCTCGTCGAGCACGGCGATTGCGGGCTCGAGGATGGCTGCCTGAAGAACCTCGTTCTGCTTTTTCTCCCCGCCGGAGAAGCCGGCGTTGAGGTAGCGCTGGGCGAACATCTCGTCCATGTCGAGCAGCTCCATCTTCTCGGAGAGGAGCTGCTGGAACTCGGCGACACCGATTTCGCCCTCGTCCGTGGGGCCCTCCATCGGCGAGCTCTCGTAGCCCGCCTCCTCGTCCTCGTCCTCCTCGGCGTCCTCGTCCTCGAAGAGCTCTTCGCGCTCCTCCTGCTTGGCGTTGAGTGCCTGGCGGAGGAAGTTCGTCATGGTGACACCTTCGATTTCGGCGGGGTACTGGAACGCCAGGAAAATCCCCAGCGCGGCCCGCTCGTTCGGTTCGAGGTCGAGCAGGTCCCAGGTCGTGTCCTCCTCGTCGACGTCGTCGATGTCAGCAACGTCCTCGTCGTCGAGTGTGAGGGTGATATTCCCCTCTGTCACCTCGTAGGCTGGGTGGCCCGCGATGACTTTGGCGGTCGTAGATTTGCCCGACCCGTTCGGTCCCATAAGCGCGTGAATCTCGCCGGAGTTGACCTCCAGGTCGACACCACGAAGAATGGTTTCGCCGTTCTCAGCGACGTCCGCGTGTAGGTTGTTGATTTGGAGTGTAGCCATTCGTAGCCTCGTATCTTACTCTGGGGTGGACGCACCCATGAACGTTACGCATCACCCCCTGTCGGATTTTGGAAAGGCAAAATATGATTCTCTTTTTAGAAAGTTGTGACGGATTCACAGAGTGACGGTGTGTTCGCTGTCAGCGGGGGCGAGCGGCGCTCAGTGCACCGGTTCGGTCTGCAGGAACACACCGAACCGGTCCGTCGTGGCGCCACTGGCGATCAGGCCCTATCCCACCCGAAAGGCGTTTCCCGGTCCGCCCCGCGATTCCCGCCAATGCAGTATCTCCTCGTCCTCGTCTGGCTTGTCCTCTTCGCAGGGCTGGCGGCGCTGGGCTACCCGCTTGCGGCACGGCTGTTCACCCGATTCCGGAGTCGGGGTGTCGGCTTCGCACTCCCGGTGGCACTGGTGATGCTCTGGCTCCCGGTCTACTGGATCGGGAAACTCCACTACGGCCCGACAACAGTCGCGCTGGGCCTGCTTGTGCTGGTCGGCGTCGCCGCGGCGGCGGGCCTGGACCGAGATGCCCTTCGGGACCGGGAGTTGCACCCGGCCCCGGATCTCAGCGTGAACCGGCAGGCGGTTGTCGAGACGGCGCTCGTCTTCGTCGTCGCCTTCGCCCTCCTCGTCGCCGTCCGGGCGGTCGACCCAGCCGTCCACGCGATCGCGGGCGAGAAGTATCTCGACTACGGGATGCTCAACAGCATCCTGCGGGCGAGGACGCTCCCCCCTGAGGATTTCTGGTTCGCCGGCGAGCCGGTCCAGTACTACTACGGGGGCCACCTCGTCGCCGCGATCCTGACCACACTGACCGGGACGCCGCCGCGGTTCGCCTACAACCTGGCGCTCGCGGGGTTCTACGCGATGCTCGTGACTGCGGCCTACGACCTCGCGTCGAGTGTCGCCGCCGAACGCGAAACCGACCCGGTCCTCGCCGGTGCCTTCGGAGCCTTCTTCGTCGGCTTCGCAGGCAACCTCGACACCGTCGGCCGGATTATGCTTGGACTGCTCCCGGCGGGCTTCCAGGAGTCACTGGTCGGCCCTGATGTGACCTCCTACTCACTGGGCGGTGAGGGCTTTGGCTACTGGGGCGCCAGCCGCATCATCAGCGACAGTGTCGGCGGCCGCACCACGCCGACCATCAACGAGTTCCCGCTGTTCGGCTGGCTCAACGGCGACCTTCACGCACACATGATGGGGACGCCGTTCCTCCTGCTCGCCGCCGCCATCGGCTTCGCGATCTACCTCACCCCCGCGACTGCGCGCCGTCGCCGGCTCTCGCTGCTCGCGACGCTCCCGCTGCTCGGCCTGTTTCAGGCGGTCACTGACACCTGGAGTTTCCCCTCCATCTTCGGCGTCAGCTATCTCGCGCTCGCGCTCGCGCCGGCTGACCCGACGGCGCTGCTGCCGGCGAGAGCCCGTGAGGCCGTGCGGGAAACAACGGCCGCCGTCGGTGACAGCATCGACGCCGAGGAGGGTGACCCCGCTCAACGCGCGCTCGCTGAACTCGAACGCCTGCTCGTTCCGCTCGGGATCGTCGCAGCTCTCGGCGCAGTAACGGCCGTACTTGCGATCCCGTTCCTCACAGGCACCGGGGGCGAACGCGCCGTCGAGTTGCTCCCCGCAGCCGCGCGCAGTAGCCTCGGGGAGCTGCTCACTGTCCACGGGGCGTTCGTCGCCGTCTTCGCTGTCTCTCTGTTTTCGCGCGTGAGCAGCGAGCGCCGCTGGCCGCTCGCGTTCGCAGTCGTCGCCCTCGGCGCCGTGGCGACGATGCTCCCGTTGGACGTGCTGGCGGTGACGCTTCCCCTGCTGCTGATCGGCTGGGCCGCCCTTCGGTTCGACCGGCCGGTGGGGTACGAGACGGTGCTCATCATCGCCGGCGCGGGACTGGTCACCATCGTCGAAGTCGTGTTCGTCAACGAGCAGGCCGGGCCGCTGCGGATGAACACGGTGTTCAAGACGTACATGCAGGTCTGGGTGCTCTGGGGCACCGCCGCCGGTGCTGCAGTGGCGGATATCCTCTCTCGCGCGCGAGCAGCCGAGTCGCCGAGCCTCGGCAGCGTTTCGCTCCCCTCGCGGGACGCCGCCGCCTCAGTGTTCGTGGTCCTGCTCGTGTTCTCGACGGCGATCTACGGCGCGTTCGCGCTCTCGGCGCATTTCGAGGGGTCACCCGAGCCAACCCTCGACGCCACCTCGTTCGGCCCGCGCTACAGCGAGGCGGAGGTCGCCGCGACCGACTGGCTGGGCGAGACGGCCACGCAGGAGACGACCATCGTCTCCGCGCCCGGAACCAGCTACTTCCCCGCAGAGGAGTCACGTGGCTACGAGCCGGGAATGTACAACTGGAAATCCTCCATCGCCTCCAGCCTGACCGGGGTGCCCACCGTCGTCGGCTGGGCCCACGAGGTGGGCTACCGCGGCGCCGATGACTACTTCGCCCGCGTCGCCGCCGTCGACGCGCTCTACACCGGCTCGCCCGGGGATGCTGCGTCGGTCATCCGGGAACACGACGTGGAGTACGTCTGGGTCGGCACGGCCGAGCGGGAGCGCTACGGGCCCGAGCTGGTCGACTTCGGCGAGCGCGCTGGCTACGATGTCGCCTTCGAGAACGAGGCGGTGACGGTCTACCGGGTCGAAGCGTCGGCGCTGCCGGAGTGAGCGGAGCGGCGTAATCGAGCGGAGCAGCAGTTGCGGACCGCGAGCCTACACGTTCAGCGGGTTTTTCTGGCTCAGCTGCGTCACGGCGCCGGCGTCGACGCTCTCGGTCTCGAGCCAGTGGGGGACGAACTGGCGCTTGTCGTAGCTGTCCCGTTCGTCCTCCTCGCCGACGATACACCAGAGCTGGACCTCCTCGGGGCCGTGCCAGTCGCCCTGTCGGCTGACGGAGAAACAGGTCAGTTCCTCCCCGTCGACCTCGATGACGGCGTCCCGCCGGATGCCCGCGTCGCCGTGGATGATGAGCTGCTTCATACACGCGATTTCACCCACTCCGGGCTTAATCGCTTCGCTTCTGGGAGCCGCGGCCGACAGCCTGCCTGCATCGACAGTTCAGGAATGCCGCAGCGGCTAATTTGATGAGTGGTGGTCACATATGGTGGGTGTGAGCACAGCGGCCGTTGCCCGGAGCTGGCCCACATCAAGCTATGCGATTAGTTGAGCAACACGAGGTTGTGGAAACGTGGCTCCGGATGGAGCTCGATAAGGAGTCCAAGGGAACGGTGGATCTGGGAGAGCAGGAGGTGCTGGACGAATACGGGGCTCTGACCCAACTGCTCGTCCAGAAGCCGAACTGTGGGCAGGTGTTCGTCGAGTACGAACTACAGTGGTGTTCGGTCACCCTGACGGAAGCGCAGTTTCGACGCCTGCGAACGATCTGGGGGGACGAACTCCCGGTGATGGAGCATGCACAGAAGCTGCTGGATGGCTCCTCCGATCTCGAGGAAGACAGGAAAGCCCACATCCGGGAGTTCGCCGAGCAACCGGCAGACGCAGTTGGGCGGTTGATCCTAAACCGACGGAGACGCCCCGGCGTTGGACCGTTGGTGCAAGACGGCAATCACCGGGCCGTTGGCATTGCGCTACGTATGCTGCGGGGCGAACAGTACCGGGCGATGGCGGCATACATCGGCTATCCCTCACTCGACTGTTTCGGCTGGACCGGCCGGGCGCGTGCGAGGTGGCACGCGTACCGTGGCACGCTGTAGCGTGAATCGGCCGAGCGCGCGACTGATTGGGCTCCTCGTCGAGGACCACAGTACTCCACCCCGGGAAATGTTCAATCGGTCACCACCGACGGGTCACCCCCATGTGGGCCGGGGCAGACGCTCCAGTGGAGAGATGGGCCTGGTGGTCGATCAGCCTATCGAGAGCAGTTCTCGGGCCCGAACTGGGAGGTGGCGTATCGCAGAGCCAGGTCGAGACCAAACGGGTTTTAAGCTATCCTCCCGAAGTCGCCGACAAGAGGCGAATATCCATGGAGATGCCACGCCGTATGAACACGTACTGTCCGCATTGTGACGCCCACCACGAACACGAGGTCGAGAAGGTCCGGTCCGGCCGACAGACCGGGATGAAATGGGCCGCCCGCCAGCAGAAGCGCGGCAAGAAAGTCATCGGGAACACCGGGAAGTTCTCGAAGGTGCCGGCCGGCAACAAGCCGACGAAGAAGACCCACCTGAAGTACATCTGTTCGGACTGTAGCAAGGCCCACATGCGCGAGGGATGGCGAACCGGTCGACTGGAGTTCCAGGAATAATGGCAGGAAGCTTTGTTCAGGTCAAGTGCTCGGATTGTGAGAACGAACAGGTCGTCTTCCAGAAGGCGTCCACGACGGTGAACTGCGCCGTCTGTGGCACCACGCTGGCGACGCCCACCGGCGGCAAAGCCGAAATCGATCACGAGATCACCGGCGTTGCCGAGGCTCGGTAACCAGCCCGAATGACTGGCAGAGAGTGGCCGGAGAAGGGCGAACTCGTCGTGGGAAAAGTCGACGAGATCGCCGACTTCGGCGTCTTCGTCGATCTGGAAGAGTACGAGAAGCGCGGGCTGGTCCACATCTCGGAGGTCGCCTCCGGCTGGATCAAGAACGTGCGTGACCACGTCAGCGTCGGCCGAACCGTCGTCGCGAAGGTGCTCGACGTCGACACGTCCGCCCAGCAGGTCGACCTCTCGCTCAAGGACGTCAACGAGCACCAGCGAAAGGAGACCATCCAGGAGTGGAAGAACTCCCAGAAGGCCCAGAAATGGATGGAGCTGGCGTTCGGCGAGGACATCGAGGCGGAGCGCTACGACGCGATCGCCGATGACCTGCTCGTGGAGTACGACTCGCTCTACGACGCGTTCGAGACGGCGGCCGTCCGCGGGATGGAGGCGCTCGAGGACTGCGATCTCGAGGACGACGACCGGCAGGCCATCGTCCAGACGGCCCGCGAGAACGTCTCGGTCCCCTACGTCAACGTCACGGGCTACGTCGACATCCGGTCGGCTGGTCCCGCGGGCGTCGACGACGTGAAGGAAGCGCTCCGTGCCACTGAGGGCACGGACAACGACGCGGTCCCCGAGGAGGTCGAACTCTCGGTCTCCTACGTTGGCGCCCCGGAGTACCGTATCGAGGTGCAGGCGCCCGACTACAAGACCGCCGAGGCGGAGCTGGAAGCCGCCGCCGCACGGGCGAAAACCAGCATCGAGGAGCTCGGCGGCACCGCCGAGTACCACCGCGAGCGGCGCGAAGAAGAGGACTGATGACGAAATCGGATATTCGCGTCTGCGCAGCGTGGGCGTCCGGAGACGACCCGGACCGAACAGGCGGGTCGGGCGACGACGACCCGGACCGAGCAGGCGGGTCGGGCGAAGACGACCCGGACCGAACAGGCGGGTCGGGCGAACACGAACGCCCGGTGTACACGCTTTCTGCAACCTGTCCGAAGTGCGGTGCCGAGGCTATCAACAGCGCCCCTGCTCCGTTCGACCCCGCTGACCCGTACGGTGAGTACCGTCGGCGGGCGCGTCCGGAAGGGCCCGAGAAGTAGGCTGGAACGGTCCACGACCGACGCACCTTTACCCGATGGTGGACCACACCGGCGTATGGACGCTATCGAAATCGAGTCGCTCGAAACCCCCGAGCTACGGGAGCCGGTCCTCGTCGAGGGACTCCCTGGCGTGGGCCACGTCGGAAAGCTCGCAGCCGAACACCTGCTCGAGGAGTTCGAGAGTACGCTCGTCCGCCGCGTGTACGCTGACGAGTTCCCCCCGCAGGTCGACGTCGACGAGGACGGCGTCGCCTCCCTGACCTGTGCCTCCTTCCACGCTGTCGACCTCTCTTCGCCGACACCGACGGAGATCGAGGAGGAGGAAGATGACGACGAAGCAGAAGCTGACGAGTCAGAGACAGCGCAGAACCACGACGACGGCGGCGCTATCGCCGACGGCGGCGAGGACGTCGACGAGGACGCTGACGGAGATGGTGCGGACGCACCAGCGGACGAGGAAGAGGACGTGGGGACCGTCCCGACCGACCGCGACCTGCTCGTGCTCACGGGGAACCACCAGGCTCAGAGCAACGCCGGCCACTACCGCATCACCGAGGCGTTCCTCGAGGTAGCCGAGGAGTTCGGCGTCGCGGAGGCGTACGCGCTGGGCGGCGTCCCCACAGGGGAACTCATCGAGGAGCACAACGTGCTCGGCGCCGTCTCGAAGAAATCAATGACGGAGTCGCTCAGGAACGCCGGCGTGGAGTTCCGCGCCGACGAGCCAGCCGGCGGAATCGTCGGCGTCTCGGGCCTGCTGCTCGGCCTCGGCGGCCGTCGCGGTCACGAGATAGCTTGCCTGATGGGCGAGACCAGCGGCTATCTGGTCGACCCGAAAAGCGCGAAAGCGGTGCTCGAAGTGCTAGAGCAGCAGCTCGACTTCCGTGTGGACTTCGCCGCCCTGGAGGACCGCGCCGAGGAGATGGAGGAGGTCGTCGGGAAAATCCAGCAGATGCAACAGGAAGCCGGCGGCGGCGGGATGCCGAGCGAGGAGGAGCTGCGCTACATCGGGTAGACCGGTCCAGACAGAACTAAGTCGTCCCGGCCCCCCGATTCACCTATGGATTTCGGGTCGGACCACGAGTCGTGGATGACGCTGCTCGCGACGGTTGCTGCGTACGGACTCATCCTCGTCGGGATGACGGTACTGCTGTTCGTGATTCCGACGGCGCTGTTCTCCCTGTTCTAACTCCGGACCGGCCACCGACTGGCTACGTCCCGGAGCCAGCAGTCCCGGTCGTCTCGATCCGGTTTTCGTATTTCCCCAGCGACGCATCAAGAGCCGCCCCAGCATCGATATCGAGCTCATCGGCGACAGCCAGGAGCGCGAACAGCGCGTCCCCGAGCTCGTCTTCGGGAACCGACAGCTGCTCTGGTGTGTCGCCGTACTCGCTGGATTTCGTCGCATCCGCGGCCATCTCACCCACCTCTGCGGCGAGGTCCAGCAGGCGGTACGCCGGGTCGGTATGGAGCTCACGAGCGGCAAGGAACTCGGCGACTGCGCGCTGTTGGGGCATCGAGTACGTCTCAGCCATACCGGTCGCTGGGGGCGTGGAGACGCAAAAAGCAGGCGGTTTGGTTGTCAGCGGTGTCGGCTGTGCGGGGGCCAGCAACCGTGCGTTCAGGCGAATGCGGCCGAATCGGCGACCTCGGTGGTCTCGCTGGTCTGTATCTTCTCCCAAGCGTCCTCGAAGTCGCGCATCCGGATCTCCTTGCGGTCGTCGCGGATGGCGAACATCCCGGCCTCGGTGCAGACCGCCTTGATGTCCGCACCGGAGGCGTCGTCGGCCACCTCGGAGAGCGCCGAGAAGTTCACGTCGTCGGCGACGTTCATGTCGCGCGTGTGTATCTCGAAGATGAGCTCGCGACCGGTGGCGTCGGGCTTGGGCACCTCGATGAGGCGGTCGAACCGGCCGGGACGGAGAATCGCCTCGTCGAGCATGTCGAAGCGGTTCGTGGCGGCGATGATGCGGATGTCCCCGCGCTCGTCGAAGCCGTCCATCTCCGAGAGCAGCTGCATCATCGTCCGCTGGACCTCGGCGTCGCCAGAGGTCTTTGAGTCGGTCCGCTTGGAGGCGATGGCATCGATCTCGTCGATGAAGATAACCGCCGGCTCGTTGTCCCGCGCGACCTCGAAGAGATCACGGACGAGCTTCGCGCCCTCGCCGATGAACTTGTGGACGAGCTCCGAGCCGGCCATCTTGATGAAGGAGGCGTTGGTCTCGTTGGCGACGGCTTTCGCCAGCATCGTCTTCCCGGTCCCGGGCGGGCCGTGGAGCAGGATGCCGCTGGGCGGGTCGATGCCGATCTTGTCGAACGCTTCGGGCTGTTCGAGCGGGAGCTCGACGGTTTCACGCACTTCCCGCATCTCGTCGTCGAGGCCACCGATATCCGCGTAGGTGATGTCCGGGGAGTGGTCGACCTGCATGACGCGTGCCCGAACGTCCGTCTCGCGGGTGAGCTTCTGGACGACCGACAGCGAGTTATTGACTGCGACCCGGTCGTCGGGCTCCAGCTTCTCGCGCATCTCGTCGGTGACGTCGGTGAGCGCCTCCTGGTTGTTCCCGTGCTGCTTGATCACGACGCCGTCGTCGTTGAGCTCCTGTACCGTGGCGACGAACAGCGGCGACTGCTTCAGCTTCTTGTTCTCGTGGGTGAGTCGCTCGAGTTTCTGCTGGAACTTGTTGTTCTCTGCATTGGCGTCCAGCAGGCTGTCACGCATCTCCTCGTTTCGGGCCTCGAGATCCTCCAACCGGTCGCGGAGAGATTCGATCTTCTGCTGTTGCGACGCCGCCTCGTCGTATGGCAGTTCGACGTCGTCAACCGTGTCGGTCATTGCCAGTTCTAGGCGGCACCGTCTTAAGAGGCTTCGGGTAACATAGAACGGTGCCGAGGAGCCACAGACCAGCCACAGCGGGCCTGCCTGGCGAACACTGAAGTACGAACGGGGGACCAGACGCTGCCATGCCAGACAGGGACGATGGGAACCGACGGTCCGACCCAGCCGTAGCTGACCACGATGCTGTGGCCGCCGCGCTCGCCCGCCTCGCAACCGGCACTGCACCACAGGTCGATTCCGCCCAGCGGCCAGCGGCGGCGTCCGACCAGTCGACTACCCCCGCAGCGGCATCGGTCGTCGCCGAGGCCAGCAACGCGTGCTCACGACTCTCAACTGCCGCCGCGTTCGTCGGGGCCGATGGCGAACAGCGGCTCTCGCGGGCCGTCGCCGATGCGAAGCAGACAGCTGACCAGGCACGAGACCCCGCCGTTGTCGAGCGGGGAACCGAGCTGCTCGCGACGCTCGAGCGGTTTCGGGTGGCGGCTGAGAGCAGTATCGAGAGGAGGCAGGGAGCGGTGGGACAGGACCCCGGCGAGACGGGATAGCACGGTGATGAGTCTGGATACGGCAGCCGTCACACACCATGGCCCCGATGACCACTTTCACCGCGGTCACGCAACCCTCTTGACAGGGGCCGGCGTAGACCCAGAAAGATGACTCGGGTGATTCACACGGGCGACACCCACGTTGGCTACCAGCAGTACAACTCACCGGAACGCCGGGCGGATTTCCGTCGGGCGTTCGACGCCGTCATCGACGACGCCATCGACGCGGACGTCGACGCGGTGGTACACGCCGGCGACCTGTTCCACGACCGCCGACCGGAGCTACAGGACCTGATGGCCGTGCTCTCGGCGCTCCGGCGGCTCGACGACGCCGGCATCCCGTTTCTCGCCGTGGTCGGCAACCACGAGGCGACCCGAACCGGCGAGTGGCTCGACCTCTTTCAGGAGACCGAGCTGGCGACTCGCCTCGACGACTCGCCCGTGCCCGTCGGGGACGTTGCGTTCTACGGGCTCGACTGGGTGCCCGAATCGCGGCGGCCGGAGCTGGAGTACGCCTTCGCGGACCACGACGCCACCCACGCCGCGCTGGTCTCTCACGGACTGTTCACCCCATTTGACTTCGGGGAGTGGGATAGCGAGACGGTGCTTGCAGAGGCCGACGTCGCGTTCGACGCGATGCTGCTCGGGGACAACCACGCGCCCGACACCGCAGCGGTCGACGGGACGTGGGTGACGTACTGTGGGTCCACCGAGCGGGCAAGCGCCAGTGAGCGTGACGCACGGGGCTACAACCTCATCACGTTCGACGAGGGCGGCGTCGACATCCGGCGCCGGAGTCTCGACACCCGCCCGTTCGTGTTCGTCTCGGTCGAGCTCGCCCCCGGCGAGGGGCTCGAGCGTGTGCGCGAGCAGGTCCGGCAGCACGACCTGGCCAACGCGGTCTGCATCGTCGAAATCACCGGTGAGGGCGAGCCCGTCACCCCCGCCGCCGTCGAGGAAGCAGCAACAGAGGAGGGCGCACTCATCGTTCGCGTAACCGACCGGCGGGAGATGACCGAGGAGTCGGACCTGGGCGTCACCTTCGCCGACCCAGACGAGGCCGTGCGCGAGCGGGTAGCCGAGCTCGGCCTCTCGACGGCCGCACGCGGAATCGACGAGACGGTCCGGGAGAGCAAAACTGCCGACTCGAACGTGCGGGAGGTGGTGAACGAGCGCGTGAGTGAACTGCTGGAGGAGGAGCCCGACGCGTTCACCGCCGCGGAGGATGCCGGTGCTGACGACCAACGCACGTCTGACGGTGAGCAGGCCACGGACAGGCCAGAGGAGGCTCCGCTGCTCGCGGAGTCCTCGGACGATGACGAGGCGGTGACCGAACCGGCGAACGACGACACGCAGGGAACCATGGAGGAGTTCCGATGAGGTTCGACCGGCTGCGACTCCGGAACTTCAAGCCTCACACCGACACCGATCTGCGGCTGGAGGACGGCGTCACCGTCATCCACGGGCTCAACGGCTCGGGGAAATCCTCGCTGCTCGAGGCCAGTTTCTTCGCGCTCTACGGCTCGAAAGCACTCGACAGCACCCTGGACGAGGTCGTAACCACTGGCATGGACGAAACCGACGTGGAGCTCTGGTTCACCCACGCCGGCGAGGAGTACCACATCACGCGAGCGCTCCGGCGCTACGGCGACTCCATGTCCACCACCAAATGCGTCCTCGAGGGACCGACCGGCACCATCGAGGGCGCCACGGACGTCCGGCGGTTCGTCAGCGATGAACTGCTGCGGATGGACAGCGAGGCGTTCCGCAACTGCGCCTACATCCGGCAGGGGGAGGTGAACCGGCTCATCAACGCCTCGGCAAGCGAGCGCCAGAAGATGATCGACGACCTGCTCCAGCTCGGCAAGCTGGAGGAGTACCGCGATCGGGCCGGCGACGCCCGGCTCGGCGTCGAAGACGTGCTCGCAGACCGCCGCGGCGGGCTCAACAAGCTGGACGAACAGATCGCCGCCAAAGAGGAGGAGGGACTCCACGAACGGCTCAACGGGCTCGAAACCGAGCTATCGGCGGTCGGCGAGGAGATCGAGCGCTTCGAAGCCAACCGCGAGGAGGCACGAAAGAGCCGCGACGAGGCGAGGGCCATCCTCGAAGAAGCCGAGGAGCGCGAGGCCGAACTCGAGGAACTGGCGGAGGATATCGAGAACCTCGAAGCCGCCATCCAGGAGACCAGGAGCGAGCGGGAGGCGTTGATGGAGCGCATCACCGACGCCCGGGATCAGATCGAGGAGAAGCGCGACACGCTCTCGGAACTCGCCGAGGCCGCCGGCATCGACGCCCCGACAGCTGGCGCGGTTGCTGAGGCCCGCGAGGCGCTCGACGAGCAGGAGGCGACCCTCCGTGAGGAGCTCCAGGAGCGCCGTGAACGGGTGACAACACTTTCGAACCAGTCCGAAAGTCTCGCCGAAAAGGCCGAAGGCCACCGAGAACGTGCCGACGCGAAGCGCGAGCGCGCCTCGGAGCTGGAGCAGGAGGCTGCCGACGCCGAAGCCACGCTGGCAGAGCAGCGAGAGCAGCTGACTGAACTCGCCGAGGAGCGCGAGCAACTGGTCGCGGAGTTCGCTGAGGCTCCAACAGCGGTCGGCGACGCAACTGCCTACCGGGAGTCCGTCGAGAGCCAGCTCAGTGACCTCCGCGAGGAGATTCAGGAGACTGCGGCGACGCTCACCTCCGCACGCGACAGCGTCGAGGAGGCCGAGGAGCTACTCGCCGAGGGGAAATGTCCCGAGTGTGGCCAACCCGTCGAGGACTCCCCACACGTCGACACGCTGGCGGCGGACCGCGAGCGGGTCGAGGAACTGGCCGTAGAACTCGGTGAACTGAACGGCCGGAAGACTGAACTCGAGACCGAACTCGACACCGCCGAGTCGCTCGTGGAGGCCGAGAACCGCCTCGAGAGTCTCGGCGACAGTCGGCAGATGCGTGAGGAGCGCATCGAGGAACTGGAGGCCGCTGTCGAGAGCGCGCTCGAGGACGCCGACGAGCGTCGGAGAGAGGCCGAGGAGCTGGCAGCAGAGGCCGAAGCGGCAGCCGAGGCCGCCGACGCCAACGCAGAGGAAGCCGCGGAACTGCGGGAGGAAGTCGCGTCTCGAGAGGCGACACTCGAGGAGCTCGAGGAGCGCCGCGAACGACTCGACCGAGTGGAGTCCGAGCTCGAGGAAATCGAGGAGACCGAGTCACAGATCGAGCGCCTGCGCGACCAGCGGGAGAGCAAGGCCGAACTGCTCGACGAGCGCCGCGAACGGCTCGCCGACCGGCGGGCGGAGCGCGACGAGCTTCGGGAAGCGTTCGACCGTGAGCGCGTCGAGGCCGCCCGAGACCAGCGCGAGAAAGCGGTGGAGTATCTCGAGCAGGTAACGGCGAAGCTCGACGAGCTCAGCGAGCGCCGCGACGAGCTCACCGGCAGCATCGGGAGCGTGAAAACTGATATCGAGCAGCTCGAAACGCTCAGAGAGGAGCGCGAGGCACTCGCCGAGACCGTTGCTGACCTGGAATCGGTCCACGCCGAGACCGAGCAGTTGGAGCAGAGCTACGGCGACCTGCGCGCGGAGCTCCGCCAGCAGAACGTCGAGAGCCTCGAACGGATGCTGAACGAGACGTTCGACCTGGTGTACGGGAACGACGCTTACTCCCACATCGAACTCGACGGCGAGTACGAACTCACCGTCTACCAGAAGGACGGCACGCCGCTCGCCCCGGAACAGCTCTCCGGTGGCGAGCGCGCGCTGTTCAACCTCTCGCTGCGCTGTGCCATCTACCGGCTGCTCTCGGAGGGGATCGAGGGCGCAGCGCCGACGCCGCCACTCATCCTCGACGAGCCGACCGTCTTCCTCGATTCGGGCCACATCTCCCGGCTGGTCGACCTGGTCGAGGAGATGCGCGGTTTCGGCGTCCGCCAGATACTCATCGTGAGCCACGACGACGAACTCGTCGGGGCGGCCGACTCGCTGGTCACTGTCGAGAAGAACACGACGACGAACCGCTCCACCGTGGAACGCGAGGCCGAGGCAACGGTTGGCGAGGTAGCGACACTGCTCGGCGAAAACGACGATTAACGGTTAGCGACTGTCGGCGGCTGCGTCGTCGTCGATCCCAGCGGCCGACTCCTCAGCAGTTCGAACCCCTTCGACCGCCTCCTGAGCCAGTTCTGTGGCGTCGTAGCCGCGCTCGCCAGCGACGCGTGATTCCGCAACCAGCCCCGCCGCACGGAGTTCACTCAACAGTCCGTGGAAATCGCTCTCGCAGAGCTCGTAAGCACCGAGCAGGTCGACGACAGGGACAGGGCCCCGGTCGGCAAGCTCCATCACCAGGCCGAGCGAGCGTTCGGTATGGACCGCCGTCAAGAGCTGACGAACCGGCTCCGGCACGCCGGTGGCGGCGACGACCAGCGGCGACTCGCCACCGACCTCCCGGAGTCGGTCAGCGTCCACGTAGCGCTCCTCGCCGGTCTCCGGGTCGCGGACGAGGCTCGCGTCGCTGGACTCCTTGAGCAGCAGGTAGCGCTCGCCCGACTCGGTTTCGACCGTTCGCATTAGCCCAACGGAGGTCGGTGGCGCGCAAAACCCTTGCGCCCGCGGCGCTACTCGCGCTCCGCGTCCTCGGTGCCGACATCACTCCCGCCCGCATCGGCATCGTCGCCGTCGGTCGCCTCGGAGCCCCTGGTTGCCTCGAACGCTCGGTAGATCGTCCAGGCGCGATAAAGGGCGAGCGCTCCGCCCCCGACGAGCGCGGCGCCGATGAGTGTCCGGCCGCGGAACCCAGCAAGCAAGAGACCAAGCACGAGAACGAACAAGCCGACGTTGACGTAGACGACCGCTGCCCAGAACGAACGGGCGGTCTCGCTATCGACTTCGACGGCGTCTGACTCCGGGGGTGCGAGCGGTTCGTCGTCGACTGACTCCGAATCGGCCTCCGGAACGTCAGCAGCTGTCGCGCCGAAGCGTTCGCGGCGGCGCTCCGCTAATTCACCCGCGAGGTCACGGGCTTTGGGGCCGAGCCCCACCCCTTCCTGCTCGGCATCCGTTCCGGGGTCAGTATCGTCGCCGTCGCTCACGGGGAGAGCTACACCGGGCAGGGAAAAGAGCCCTCGGTCCTGGTCGGCGCGAGCGCGAGGCGCTGGAAGCCGGGGCGCTCAGAGTCGCTGGTCGAGCCGAATCGGCGAATCTGTGCGCACCCACGCGAGCGGGCTCTCGGCGTCGTACAGCACGATCCCGTCGTCGACCTCGTAGGACTCGACCGTCTCGAAGCCGGCCTGAGCCGTCGCTTCCCTGCGTTCGTCGCTCGACGCCGCTCGCCGGGCACCGTCGTGGTCCGACATGGTAACCTCTACCATACTATCGACTATATGCTTTCCGGCCGGGACGCGGGCGAGGGACCATCGCTGTTTTAACCGGGCACGGCTAATCGCCGGCAATGAACGAGAGCGAGCAGCGGGGACTCGGCGAGTTCGCCGCCCCCGCCGATGGGCGCCCCGACCAGGAAGCGGCGGTCGTCGCCGGCGACGCCGGGCAGGCGGTCAGCGAGGTGGTCGACGCCGCGGACCTGAAGTTCCCCGAAGCGGAGGGGACGCTGGAGATGACGGTCTCACAGGTCGACTACACCGTCGAGGGCTCGGGCGCGACTGAGTACCCCGTCGTCCACGTGTTCGGCCGGACGGCCGATAACGAGTCAGAGCACGTTCGTGTGCTCGGGATGGAGCCGTACTTCTACGTTCCAACCGAGGACATCGAGGACCGCGCGCTCACCGAGGAGTACGACGCGATACTCGACAGCCGCACGGAGAACCCGAACGGCGAGTCATTCCAGTCCATCCGAGGGAAGCCCCTGACGAAGGTCGTCGGCCAAACGCCACGGGACGTAGGACAGATCCGTGACGACTTCGACGAACATTACGAAGCGGACATCCTCTTCCCCAATCGCTTCCTCATCGACAAGGACGTGAGTTCGGGTATCCAGGTGCCGGTCCGACGGCTCCCGGACGGACGGATGCAGGTTCGCTACGACGATCCCGAACTCGTCGCCACCGAGGCGCCCGCCGAGGCCGACCTCCGGGTGAACACGTTCGACATCGAGGTCGACGACCGCCAGGGGTTCCCGGAGGACGGCGAGGAGCCCATCGTCTGTCTCACCTCCCACGATTCCTACCGCGACGAGTATATTGTCTGGCTCTACGAC
Source organism: Halolamina sp. (assembly GCF_036626355.1). GTDB lineage: Archaea > Halobacteriota > Halobacteria > Halobacteriales > Haloferacaceae > Halolamina. The sequence goes on from NZ_JAZKRY010000063.1 coordinate 16,870, forward strand.
GCGCCCGATGCCGAGGTGGAGGCGCCCGAGTCGCTCCCCGGCTACGAGCCAATCGCGGAGTCCGGCGCCACCGAAGTGCGTTCGTTCGACGAGGAGGCGGCGATGCTCGACGCCTTCGTCGAGTATATCGAGGAGACCAATCCAGACGTGCTGACGGGCTGGAACT
>NZ_JAZKRY010000064.1:0-16895 GCF_036626355.1 Halolamina sp.
TCGGGCAACGGCCGATTGATTGTCTCCCGCGTCCCCGAGTCTCGGAATGCAAATCAGGACAGCGATGACCCCCGACACGACTCGTAACGAATTCTCGCCGAATCGATCACGCTTCCGATGAACTGGTCGTGGAGCACCCAAGACGCCTGATAAGGCGGAAGTGGACTCGCGGGGATTCCGGTACGCTGTTTCAAAGAATCCGTTTAATCTCCGCGCAGTCCTGCGGTTTGTATTTACTGGAAGATTACCTAAGCGCCTGCTTGTTCGGTCGTCACCTCGTCGTTCACGAGTGAGTAGTGGACTTCGATGTCGTCGTACTGTGCGATGGGTCGCTTCGAGCGACCGTCGGAGACCAGTTCGATGATGCCGAGTTCGGAGAGTTCCGTGAGATTTCGATGTACCTCTTTGAAATCACGGTCAACGACGTCCGCAGCTGCCCGCATGCTCTCGGGTTCGTGCTGGCGGATCGCTCGCAGGAGTTCCAGGTTCGCGGGGCTCAGGAGTCGGGCGAGGTCAGCTTCGGACTCGAAATTGAGCACGTGAGTATGGCCGGCATCTTCCGGCTCGTCGCCGGCCTCGATGGCTCGAAGCACGTCCTTCGTCTGTTCGCGGAGTCGGTCCTCTTCGCCCACGTAGACGTGGAGCGTTCGGTCGTCGGTAGATTCGGTGTCGGTCATGGTTTGGGAGTAGCGGTGGTTCAGCGGTGTTCGGTGATCTCTGACTCGAACTGTTCCACGAGTTCGACCATTCCGGGGAACTCGATTTCTTCGACCTCGTCGGCAGTGTGACGTTCGTGCCCTTTCGTCTCTTCGTGAGAGTTGTCGTACCGAAGTATCGTCTCGCCGTCGAGCGTGCCGAAGTGCAGCGAATACTTGTACCCTGAGGGGTACGCCGAATCGTCCGTCTTGATGATCGTCTGTCGTTCGACGTACCCGTCGAAGGTGTTCGTGAAGTCCCGGATGGTCTGAGCACCCATCGACATATGGTGGTGTTTCCCCCATCATCATAAGCCTATGGGGAACACCCCATCAGTACGGAACGGACCTCTGAGATTACAGACAGGCCGCGTCTCGATTACTCGACCTCCGCGTTACAGACAAGCACCACTTGTAACTACGGCAAATCCACTGACTCGATGGAAACGCTGCTATCCCTAGAGAACGTGAAACAAGATATGGGGCGCAAGAGACCGACAAGGATTCCGTGCCATAGAGCACGTTCTGTTGACTGGTCCGTGCGCGAAAGAAGCCGAGTCATGGGCGTGACAGCCCGGATGCCGCGGCGCGCGGCATCCGGGAAAGCCCGAATAGGTGAATCTCTGCTTCACGTGCTGGCGTCCCGAGTCACAAGATCGCCTCTCCGAGCGATGATGACAACTGGGCGGGCAGACAGACGAGGGGGTCGGCCGGAGCCTTTCTTTAGCATCTGCTATCGCCAGACAGCGACCGCACCGCAGACACGTTTCGACCGCCTACCGGCTGTGAAAGAAGCAGATCCCCGGACGGCGTAATCATTTTGTCGCTAGACGTGGTTTGGTCGGCTAGCAGCGTTTCCATAGGTGAATCCAAAGCGTTACGAAGCGTAATGGACTCGCGGGGATTTGAACCCCGGGCCTCTTCCTTGCGAAGGAAGCGATCTGCCACTGATCTACGAGCCCGCATTCGTACGCAGTCGGGGGAACGGTTTGAACGTTGCGCTTCCCCGTGCCCGCGGGCGACGACGCTGTGGCTCGCCGGCTGAAAAGGGAGAGAACTGAGAGCGGTTAGTCCTCGAGGACGATCTCGATGGAGACGTCGTTCGGAACCTGAATCCGCATCAGCTGGCGTAGCGCGCGTTCATCGGCGTCGATGTCGATCAGTCGCTTGTGGACCCGCATCTCCCAGTGCTCCCACGTGGCCGTCCCCTCACCGTCGGGGGACTTCCGGGACGGAACGTTGAGCTCCGTCGTGGGCAGCGGGATGGGACCCGACAGCGAGACGCCCGTCTTCTCCGCGATCTCCTGGACGTCGTCACAGATGTCGTCCAAGTCCTCCGGACTCGTACCGCTGAGTCGGACGCGGGCCTGTTGCTCGGGCATCTATCGCTCGTTGACGCTGAGCACTTTGCCTGCCGCGATGGTCTGACCCATGTCGCGGATGGCGAAGCTCCCGAGCTCCGGAATGTCGCCGGACGGCTCGATGGAGATGGGCTTTTGCGGGCGTACCGTCACGACTGCGGCGTCGCCGGACTTGATGAAGTCCGGGTTCTCTTCGGCGACCTCGCCGGTCGACGGGTCGAGCTTCTGGTCGATCGCCTCGATGGTACACGCGACCTGCGCCGTGTGGGCGTGGAAGACCGGCGTGTACCCAGCTGTGATGACGGAGGGGTGCTGCATGACGACGACCTGCGCCTGGAAGGTCTCGGCGACCGTGGGCGGGTCGTCGGCCGGGCCGGCGACGTCGCCACGGCGGATGTCGTCCTTGCCGATGCCGCGGACGTTGAACCCGACGTTGTCACCGGGCTCGGCCTTGGGTACCTCTTCGTGGTGCATCTCGATGGTCTTCACCTCGCCGCCCACGTCGCTGGGCTGGAACGAGACGTTGTCACCGATATTCATGACACCGGTCTCGATTCGTCCGACGGGAACGGTACCGATACCGGAGATAGTGTAGACGTCCTGGATGGGGAGTCGCAGCGGCGCGTCCGTCGGCGGCTGCGGCTCGGGCAGCTGGTTGAGGGACTCGACCAGGACCGGCCCGTCGTACCAGGCCATGTTGTCGGACGGCCCGGCGATGTTGTCGCCCTCGAAGGCCGAAATCGGGATGAACTCGGCGTCTTCGGTGTCGAAGCGCACCTGGTTGAGCAGGTCGGTAACCTCGCTGCGGACCTGCTTGTAGGTGTCCTCGCTGTAATCGACGATGTCCATCTTGTTGATGCCGACGATGAGCTCGTTGATACCCAGCGTGCGGGCCAGGAACACGTGCTCTCGGGTCTGGGGCGCGACGCCGTCGTCTGCCGCGACGACGAGCACCGCGTTGTCGGCCTGCGAGGCGCCCGTGATCATGTTCTTCACGAAGTCACGGTGGCCCGGGCAGTCGACGATAGTGAAATTATACTTCTCCGTGTCGAACTCCTGGTGGGCGATGTCGATGGTGACACCGCGCTCCCGCTCCTCGGCGAGGTTGTCCATGACGTAGGCGAACTCGAAGCCGCCCTTGCCTTTCTCCTCAGCCTCTTCGCGGTGCTGTTCGATCACGTGCTCAGGGACGGACCCCGTCTCGAACAGGAGCCGACCCACGAGCGTACTCTTCCCGTGGTCAACGTGGCCGATGATGGCCAGGTTCTGATGCGGTATGTCTTCGCTCATGGTGGATTCACGCGCTAAAGGCGCTGTGTAGGGAAACTTTAGCTTGAGCGCCGTAAAACCATTTCGATACGTCCCTCGATTCCGGCCACGTCAGGCGGTTTGTGGGACGTTGCCGTGGGTATCGGGTGATTGATTTATCAGTTCGGCGAGAGCCGCCCAACGTCCGATAGCACCGCTGAAGCCGTTTCCGGGCCGCCAGCACCCCGGCCCGAGAGGTTCAGTCGCCCGGCATGGCCCGTCTCCACCTGAACGATGTTCTGGGTGCCCGTCACCGCCAGCGTCCCGTTCTCGGGGAGCAGTCGCGGTCCGACACGCACCCGCTCGGGCGACGCCTCGCCGATGAGCCGGACCGTTCGTCCATCGTTGGCGGCGAGTTCGAGCGCGCTCGCCGGGAGTTCATCGATGCCCGACACCGCAGCGTCGGCGAGCGAGAGCGACCCCTCCAGGTCGTCGCGGGCCTCCCGAAGCACGTTCGCGATGATGACGCATTTGAGCGCCGCATCGGTCCCCTGCACGTCGAAGCTCGGGTCCGCTTCCGCGACGCCGAGTTCCTGGGCCTCTGCGAGCACGTGGTCGTACTCCAGCCCCTCGGCTGCCATCCGCGACAGCACGAAGTTCGCGGTGCCGTTGAGCACGCCTCGGACCGTCTCGACACGCGCCGGCCCGACGTCCTCGACGGTGTGCACCGCGGGAATGGCGCCCGCGACGGTCGCCTCGAACCGGAGCTCACCCGCACTCGCCGCTTCGGCGGCCCGCAGGTCCTCGTAGCGCTCCGCGACCGGGCCTTTGTTGGCCAGCACGACGTGCCGGTCTCGCTCGAACGCCGCAACCGCATGTGAGAACCCCGGCTCGGCGTCGCCCAGCGTCGTCGGCGTCGCCTCCACGAGCACGTCGTACTCGGCGTCGAGCAGCGTCTCGGGCTCGTCGTCGCCGACACTTCCCGTCCGAGTCTTCCGATCGAGCACCGCATCCACATCCAGCGCCTCGCCAAGTGTAGCGCCCGACGAGTCCGCGATACCGATGACCTCGTGTCCGTACTCGCCCGCGAGGGTGGCGACGGCGCGCCCAACCGCGCCCGCGCCCATCACGGCGAGTCTCATTCGGCCACCTCCAGGGGCTCGACGACGTCGAGTCCGTTCTCGTCGGCCACCTCGCGGATGCGGTCGAGTGCGGCCTCACGCTGGCCTGTTCGCGCACCCAGCCGGAACAGCGCGCTCGACTGCCCCTTGGTGCCGCCGGCCGCCGAGAGCTGCATCTCCTTGATACTGACAACGGTGCCCTCCTCGATAGCCCGGAGCGTCTCCGAGAGATTCGTATCGACCACATGTCCGGTCAAGATTACACTGAGCGCCTCGCCGTAGTACTCCTCGTCGGCGGCGACGACGGTGACGTCACGCTCACGAAGCGTGTCGACGATGGCGTCGAAGCGGCCCGCCGGACACTCCAGGTCCACTTCGATGGGAACGCGTCCCCCGGGTGTGAGATTGCCGCGCTCGTGGAACACCGAGAGGAGGTTGCCGCCGTGCTCGGCGATCGGGTCGAGTGCAGCGGCGAGTTCGCCCGGTTCATCGTCAAGTTCCAGCCGGAGTGTATGTGTGGTGGTGCCGCCGTCGGCAGTTGGGTCGGCCGAGCCGTCGTCGGCCGGCGCCTGCTCACTCACGAGAGACCACCCGGTCCGGTCGGTCGGGCTGAAGGGAACGGCACATACACTGGGATGCAGTGGTGGTCGGATAAGCTTTCCCGGCGTGTGAGAGCGGCCAGCACGACAGTAACGGCTCGGTGTTCGAAGAGCGCGGAAAAACGGGCTTAACCGCGCCGCGTTAGAAGTAGTCGACCGACTGTGGCAGTTCGAGCTTCATCCCCTTGCGCTCGCGAATCTCCATGATCTTCTCACGCTGGAGGTTGTCCGCCATCACGCGAAAGCCCGCGTTCTCGGTGTTCCAGGACGCCGAGCCCTCGGTGGCGCTCCGGATGTCGCTGGAGAACCCGATCATCTCCCCGACGGGCGCGATGCCCTCGACGACCATCTGGCCGGCCTCCTGGTACATGTCGTCGACGCGGCCACGGCGACCCTGAATCTCGCCGGACGCCGCGCCCATGTGCTCGCTCGGAACGTCGATCCGGACGTTCTGGATCGGTTCGAGCATGCGGATCTCGCCGTCGATGAGGGCGCGGTGGACGGCCTCACGGACGGCGGGGATGACCTGTGCGGGACCACGGTGGATGGTGTCCTCGTGGAGTCGCGCGTCGTGCAGGCGAAGGAGCGTCCCCTGCACGGGCTCGGCGGCCAGCGGGCCGTCGTCGAGCGCTTCCTGGAGCCCTTCGACCACGAGCTCCATCGTCTCGTTCAGGTGCTGAATCCCCTTCGTGTCGTCGATGAGGATGTTCGTCCCGTGGAGGGTCTCCACGTTCTGGGAGGTGTCCTTGTCCATGCCGGCGTCCTGCAGCGCTTCCCGGCGCTCCAGTTCGGGCATGTCCATCGAGACCTCGCCGAGCTGAATCGCATCGACGATGTCCTGCGCCATCGGGTGGATGGAGATGTAGAACTTGTTGTGCCGGTTGGGTGAGACGCCCTCGACCTCGCGGGACGCCTCCTGGGGCTGCTCGCGGTAGACGACGATGGGTTCGCCGGTGTTGACCGGGATACCCTGGTTCTTCTCGATGCGCTGTGTCACGACTTCGAGGTGAAGCTCGCCCTGGCCGCGGATGAGGTGCTCCCCGGTGTCCTCGTTGATCTCGATCTGGATAGTGGGGTCCTCTTTTGCGACCTGCTGGAGCGTCTCGATGAGCTTCGGCAGGTCGTCCATCGACTGCGCCTCGACGGACTTCGTGATGACCGGCTTCGAGATGTGCTCGATGGACTCGAAGGGCGTCATCTCGACGGAGGAGACCGTCGAGCCGGCGATGGCGTCTCGGAGACCCGTGACGGAAGCGATGTTCCCCGCGGGAACGTGATCCACTTCTTCCCGCTCACTCCCCATGAACAGCCCGACGGACTGGATGCGGTTCTTCCCGGCCGTCCCGGAGACAAAGAGGTCCTGGCCCTTCTCCAGCGTCCCGGAGAAGACACGACCCGTCGCGATTTCGCCGGCGTGCGGGTCCATGGAGATGTCCGTCACCATGAGCACGACGTCGCCGTCCTCGTTGACCATCTGCATGTCCTCGGCCAGCTGCGAGTCGGGGTCGCCACGCCAGATACGCGGAACGCGGTCCGGCTGTGCGTCGACCGGGTTCGGGAAGTGCTCACAGACCATGTCGAGCACGACGTCCGAGAGCGGCGAGCGCTCGTGAAGCTCCTGGCGCTGGTCGTTCTGCTCCATCTCGACGATATCCGCGAAGGAGATGCCGGTCTCCTGCATCGACGGCATCGAAACGCCCCACTTGTAGAGCGCCGAGCCGAAGCCGACGGTCCCCGCTTCGACGGAGACGGTCCAGTCCTCGGTGATATCGTCCATCTCCTCGGTCATTCCGCGGACCAGCTCGTTCACGTCGGCGATGACGCCGAGGAGCCGCTCCTGCATCTCCTCCTCACCTTCCTGCAGTTCGGAGATGAGGCGGTCGACCTTGTTGATGAACAGCGTCGGCTTGACGCCCTCGCGGAGCGCCTGCCGGAGCACCGTCTCGGTCTGGGGCATCGCGCCCTCAACCGCGTCGACAACCACGAGCGCGCCGTCGACGGCACGCATCGCTCGCGTCACGTCACCACCGAAGTCGACGTGGCCAGGAGTGTCGATGAGGTTGATCAGGTGGTTGGTGTCCTGATAGTCGTGGGTCATCGAGACGTTCGCCGCGTCGATGGTGATCCCACGCTCCTGCTCGTCTTCTTTCGTGTCCATCGCGAGCTGCTCACCGGCGGACTCCTCCGAGATCATGCCCGCGCCAGCCAGAAGATTGTCAGAGAGCGTCGTCTTGCCGTGGTCGACGTGTGCAGCGATTGCGATGTTCCGGATGTTCTCCGGGTTATTCATCAATCGTTCACACTCTTCGACGATTTTTCTACGTCGGCCCATTACCGTGTTTTACCCATGGCGGGGTCAAAAGGGTAGTGTTTCGCCCGAAGGAACGGTACGCCGCCACACGGTGGTTTCACCGGCGTCAACGGAGGGTTCGACTCGAGGACACACGGCCCCATCGCTCGAGGGCCGTGGGCTGGGCCGTCACAGCTCAGCGCCGTCGACGATGGCGTCCAGCGCATCGGCGACGGATCCGGGGCGTGCCACCACTGGCAGCGTCGCTCGCGCACGAGCTGATTGACCGTGCGTCAGGGGGTGATTCTTCCGTCGGCCTGCCACACCCATCCTGAGATAGCTGTCACTGGCGAAACCGTCTTCCGCGTTGACTTCGTGGTACAGATACGCATGGATATACGATTACCCGAGGGCGGGCCTGCCGAACCCTTTCTCGGTGCAGCAGAGCTGTTCGAGACCGAGCACGATATCGGGTTGCCCGTGCACGTTCGCCTGCGCGAGGACCCCGACGAACGGACCTGGGCCGGGCACTACGACGAGAGACACGTGCTCAACATCTCCCGACAGGCCGCAACCAGTGCGATGGCCAGGGAGCTCACCCTCCACGAGCTCTCACATATGGCGCGCTACGAGGAGCGCCATCCGTCACACCACCAGTCCACTCGGGAGGCCATCTTCCTCGGACTGGCTGGCAAGAGCGTCGAGCGCCGGAAGCTCAGTCACGTCTATCAGCTCGCCAACCACATGAAGGATATCTACGCCGACGATATCACCCTCTCGCTGGCGCCCGGCACGAAACTCGTCACGTTTCTGGAATCGCGGTTGGCGGCCGCCATCGCCGACCGTCCGCCCGCGGTGCCGACGGGCTGGCAGCTCGCGAGCCCCAACGCCGACCCGGAGATCACGGCGGTCAACGCCGCCTTCGCGCTCGCGCTCGTCGAACGACACGATCTCGTCGGCGATGACCACCGTCTCTACGACCTGGCTCATGCCGCCGCCGATGACGCGCCGGAAGTGTCGATTCACCAGTTCGTCGACGCGTTCCGCTCGCTCGAGGCCGACCCGACCGAAAGCGAGTATCGCAAGGCGCTGGTCGAGATGACCAGAGCGTACGTGGGCTCGGGGTGAGTACGGTTCGAGAGAGGAGCTATTGAACTGTGGGTGGGGGCCTGTCTCCGCGACGGCGACCGCAGACCGCAACAGCGGCTCGATCGTTGGCCAAGTGTACCGCAACGCTCCGCGGCAGCCTCGTTCCTCCCCAGCCGGCTCGCTGCCTACAGTCGCTCGCCCTCCGAGAGAGCAAGCTCTCTCGTGCTCTCGTTCGCTTGGTCGCCGGCTTCGCCGACTGCAAGCGGGACCTTCGGTCCCGTCGTGCTCACGAGAACCTCGCGCCCGCTCGCACACGACGGCGCTCGCGTTTCGGGCCGACCGCTGGATGTATCGAAAAGGTCACGCCGCCGCCCTGCTCACGACAGCTCGCTACCCCTGCGTGAGCCGCACCAGCACGTCGTCTCGTTCCAACGGGAACTCCCCGTTCGCTCGCCCGTCCCGGTTCGACGTGATGGCGTAGAGCGCGCCGTCGGGCCCTTGTTCGATGTGCCGAATCCGGCCGAGTTCGTTCGTCAGCGCGTCGTGACTCGTCACAGTGTAGGCGTCGTCGAGCCAGTCCGCATCGTATCGGGTGCCGGTCTCGCCCAGCGGCGGCGGCTCCCCGCCGGGTGGGGTCAGCGTGAACAGCTTCAACTGCTGGCTCGCGAGTGTCCCGACGAGATAGCGGTTCGTGAGCGACGGGAGCGTCTCCCCCTGGTAGAACACCGCGCCCGAGGGCGCCCAGACGCCGCCGTCGATTGGGTGATTCGCCAGCGGGCGGTGGTAATCCGTCCCTTCGTACTGCTCCGGTTCCCGGGCCTCGGGCCAGCCGTAGTTCGCGCCGACTTCGAGCCGGTTCAGTTCGTCCGGCCCGGGGCCGTGCTCGTCGACGATCGTCGTCGTATCCGGAAGCCAGCCGATCCCTTGCGGGTTACGGTGGCCCATCGTGAAGATTCGCGGGTCGCCGGGGCTCTCGTTACCCGGCGCTGCCTCACCTTCGGCTGTGAGTCGGAGCACCGAACCCGCCAGTGAGTCGGGGTCGCCAGCCAGTTCCCTCTCGCCGGCGTCGCCGACCGTCACATAGAGATAGTTCGCCGGACCGAACGTGATGCGCCCACCGTTGTGGATGTTCGAGGCTGGCGTTTCCAGGAGCGTCTTGCTGTGTTTGCCCGGCTCGTCAGCGGAGACGTCGTAGTACGCGAGCCGATTCACCAACTTGTCGCCGACATCCGCGGTGTAGTAGACGTAGAGCAGCGGCACGTCGGGGTAGTTCGGGTGGACCGCCAGCCCCATCGTCCCGCCCTCGCCGCCGTCGACGAACCACGAGTTCTCGGTCGCTCCAGGCTCGACCGAGCCGGCGTCGATCGCCTCGTGTGGCCGGGTGACGCCGACCACCTCGCCCTCCTCGTAGCGCAGTATCCGCCCGGTGCGCTCGGTCAGAAACAGTTGCCCTGTCGGGGCAAAGGCGAGGTCCCACGGGATTTCGAGGTTCTCGACCAACACTTCGACAGAGAGCGAGCGCTCGGGGGCGGTGCTCGGCGCAGTCCACTCCGGGTCGTAGCCGGCCCACGCCGTCTCGTCGTGGCTGAGGCTCGTGTCGTACTGCGGTACCTGCGGTGTTGGCGTCGACGTTGCTGTCTCTGTCCCCAGCCAACCGTCACCTCCCGAGGAGTTGTCTTTCGTGTCAGTCCCTCCCGGCGCGCCGCTACAGCCGGCCAGAGCGACCGTCGAGAGCGCGAGCAGGCGGCGGCGGCGGAGCTCGTCCGGAATCATACGCGCCTTACCTGAGGCGGCTCCTAAACTCTTCGGTCGGTGTTACTGGACACCGGATGGCGCCAACCCCCGAACTGACCGGCCCGCGAGAACGACGCCGAGGGTTACGAGGAGGAAGAGGCCGCCAAGCGCCGCCAGCGCGGTCGTTTCGCCGACCGCACTGACACTGCCGGCGGCGTCCGTGCCAGCGGTATCGGCGAGCACACCCGCACCGACTGCGAGGGGAAGCTTCCAGAGGCGGACCAACAGCGAGACCGAGGAGAGCACCGTCGCGCGCCCAGAGTCGTCGACGGCACCGCTCACCTGGTTGTTGACCATCGGCAGCAGCAGCGAACGCGCAGCGCGTTGGGCGACGAACAGCGGGAGCGCGAGGACGAGGACGAGCCGCGGCAGCACGAGCAGCACGGCGGTGACGACCGGGACGGCGACGAGCAGCGGCCTGACCCCGAAGCGGTCCTCCAACGGTCCGGCGTACTGACTCGCGACGGCCGAAACGCCGGTGAACCCCGCGTAGAGCAGGCCGAGGCCGACACCGACGGAAACGCCCTCGGGGAAGACCGCAGCCAGCGGTCCCGCGGCGCCGCCCACCCTCGAGAGAGCGGCGGATGCACCGCCGCTCCCGGCCGAGGCGAACAGCGCCTCCGCGACCGGCTGGACGTACGTCGTCGAGGCGCTGACGACGCCGAAAAAGAGCGCGACGTAGAGCACGAACGAGCGAAGTTTCGGCGTCGCGACCGCCCGCTTCAGGACGGCGAACGTGTCCCGTGCCGCCGGGCCCACGCGGTCGTGCTCCCCCGTTTCCCGGTATGCGCGGTTCGCCGGCAGCGAGAACAGCACGCCCAGCCCCAGCACGTTCAGCCCGAAACTGGCGATGAACGGCCACGTCGGTCTGAATGCGTAGAGCAGCCCGCCCCCTATCGCCGTCGCGACGGACGTCCACTGCATCACCGCCGCCCCACGGCCCCTGACCCGGGTGAACGCGTCAGTATCCAGGCGCTCGTCGAGCGTGTCGTAGAGCCAGGCGTCGACGCTCCCGGAAGCAAACGTCATCCCGATGGCCCACGGGACGTAGAGCACCGCGTAGGCCCAGAACGACTGGGCGACGACGAACCCCGCAAGCGAGATGGCTTTCAGGCCGATACTGATGGCGATGCTCGCCCGACGGCCCAGCCAGTCCCCGACGTAGCCCGTCGGCACCTCGCCAGCGACGACCAGCGCCGCCGAGAGCGCGCTCAACACCCCGATCTGGGTGAAGTTCAACGACCGCAGGAGAAACAGCGTGAAAATCGGGGAGATGAACCCGACCGAGCGGGTCGCCTGCAGCAGGTAGAACTTCGTGACGACGCGGGAGGGCACTGGACAAACATACGTGAGTAGCCGAGAAAAGTTCTTTCTGAAACGAGTTCCTGTAGGCTATCGAAGAAGTTTCGGGGCCGACAACGATTTGCCGGAGCCCCCGGAGTCCACGGCCATGCAGTCCCGCGCAGTGTTCTTCGACCTGGACCACACCCTGTATGCCTACCCGCCCTGCAACGAGGCGGGAAAGCGGGCCGCCTGGGAGAGGTTTCTCGACCTGGGCTACGACCTCCGTCGCGACGAGTTCGGGGAGCGTTAGGAGGCGGCCCGCCCCGAGGTGAAACGCGAACTCGCCGGGACCGCCTCCGCTCACGAACGCTACCTCTACTTCAAGCGACTCATCGACATCTACGCCAACACCCACCGCTCGGGCGACGCGCTCGCGCTCGGTGACGCGTACTGGGACGCCTACGTCGCCACGATGGAGCTGTTCGACGGCGTCGAGGAGACGCTCTCGACCCTGCAGGAGGCCAGCGTCGATATCGCCATCCTCGGCAACCTCACGACCCGAATCCAGCTGGAGAAGATCCGTCATCTCGGTATCGAGAGGTTCGTCGACCACCTGCTGACCAGCGAGGAGACCGCGCGAGCTCCCCCCGATTCACTACATGATCGTCGCGGTTGGAAAGCGCGTTCCTGTCGCCGAATTCGCCCCCTACGGCACCGAGGAACTGGCCGTGAACGTCGTCGCCGCGATGGCCGAGGCCGAGGCGTCGGCGACGTTCATCGAGAACCACGGGCTGGTAGTGGTTGCAAAGGATGTCGAGACGGCGCTCGAACACACCACCCACGTCGAGTCGCTTTCCCGGCTCTACCTGCAGGCGAGCGCGGTTGGTGAACCGGTTGAACTTGATGACGCGGCACTAGAGGCGACGATGGAGAAGTTCGCGGAGTACGGGCAGGAGGAGTAACGGTAATCTCGTTCTATCCGGGAAGCTCCCCTGAACTGCCCCCCAGAGCACGTCTTTATATAGGGAACGCCGACCTAGCAGATAGCGTATTGATGTCTGACGGGGATTTATCTAAACCCAGATGAACGCCAGAGTATGTTACGGGCGAACGGGACGATCGCCGAGCAGATCGTCGAGAAAGTAGCGAACACGGCCGATACCGACGTTCTCGACCAACCGCCGCTGTACGACGTCATCGACCCGGACGCCCTCGATGCGCTCGTCGAGGCCATGTCGGACGGCGAGGTCTCGTTCATCTATGCCGGATACGAAGTGACGGTCGAAAGCGACAGAACCGTGACGCTCGACGAGCTCCGTTCCGGCTATCAGACTGTCGGAACGCCCGTGAGCGACGACTGACAGAGACGCACACAGACTGACCGCCGGACCAGACCTGACGGAGTATCGGAGAACGTTCTTCCACTGTTCGGGAAGCGATCGCTTTCGAGCGAACCACTCGGTTGACGGTGCAGGCGCTCGTCGAACGCTGAAAACGAAAGAGAGAGAGAACTGCTCAGCGAGCTGCGGCCGCGACGCGCTCGGTCTCCTCCTTCTGGGAGATGGGGTAGGCCTGCACGTCGTACTCGGCGGCGCCGATGAGCTGTCGGGCCAGCGCCTCGGCGGCGCTGGTGGTGGAGTTACGGGAGGCGTTGAGCGTGCCCACCGCGATGAACTTCAGCCCCTGGTCGACACGGCGCTGGGGAGCCACGTCGACAGCTTTCGGGACGGAGATGCCGCCGTACTTCAGGCGAACGGTCTCCTCGCGCGGGGCGGCGTTCTCGACGGCCGTCACCAGCACCTGCGCCGGGTTCTCCTCGGTCTGCTCGTGGACGGCCTCGAAGGCGTCCCGAACGATGTTGGTGGTCTTCTGCTTGTGGCCGGTGTTGTCCTCGGTCTGCATCAGCCGATTGATGAGCCGCTCGACGATGCTGATCTCGGACTTCTGGAACTGCTTGCTTGCGTGCCGGCCCATCGTGTGGGCCACGGGCGTGACGTTGAGGTAGCGACGCGTGGAGGGGTCGCTGTACTCGATCTCGCTCACGTCCCAGACGCCGAACAGCAGGGCGTCGGTCTCGAGATCCTCGGCGGCGCCCGGCGCGTCGGGCTCGGGGGCGTCCTGCCCGCTCATCGGACCGGTTTCTCCGCGTTGCCGCGAACCAGTTCGATCATCGAGACGCCGTTGACTTTCTCGACCTTGTAGTTGACACCCGAGATGTCACCCATCGCTCGACCTTTCGAGCCGCCGATCCCGGCGATGGTGACCTCGTCGTGCTCGTCGATAAACGAGATGGCGCCGTCACCGGGACAGAACGCGGTGACCTGCTTCCCGTTCTTGATGAGCTGGACCCGGACGCATTTCCGGATCGCCGAGTTGGGCTGTTTTGCCTCGATACCCACCTTCTCCAGCACGATACCCCGACCCTGAGGCGCACCCTCGAGGGGGTCGGACTTCTCCTTGAGTCCTCGCTCGCGGCGCGCGTACTCGGAGTCGGACCACCGTCGCTTCTGACGGTCCTTCTTGAGCTTCCGCGCGGCGTATTTGCCGTTCGCCATGTACAGTCAGATTCCCAACGGAGCCACTTAAGCATCACCTTTCGCCGAGGCGAGACGGGTCGAGAGCACCTTAGCGGTTACGCTAATCGAATCTGAGGCCGTTTCGGCGAGATACGGCCGTCGTCGCGTAACACGTCGAGCGCGGGTTTCGGCGCCGATAGGGGCCTGAGAACCGGTGAGACCGAGTCAGGCTGACGCCCGCTACGTCAGCTGCACGTCGTCGATGTCGAAATGCCGCGCGGCGAGTTCCCGGGCGGTCTCGATGGACTCGCCCTCGGCGCCGATGGCGACGCCGCGGTCAGCCTGGGGCACCTCGACGTAGGCGACGGTGCTACCACCCTGTTCGGAGAGCGTGACGTTACGCACGGCCGCGGGCGCGAGGCAATTCGCGACGAACGCCGCCCGGTCGTCGGCGTTCTCGACGAGGTCGACCGATTCGCTGAGGCGCTCCTCGACCTGCTGGACCGTCTCGCCGTGCGGGCCGATTGCCGTCCCCATCTTCCCAGCGGGGACGAGGAAGACGATTCGCTCGTCGCGTATCAGGCAGTCGACCGGGGTGACACCGGTGAGTTCGTCGAAGGCCTGGATATACTGCCGGGCCTCGTCCGAGAGCGTCACCGTCATCGGCGCACCTCGGCGACGCGCCGGGCTGTGGAGGGCTGGCGGGTCATCAGTCGTCCGCGGAGGTGCTCGGCTTCGACCCCATCCGGAGGTCGACGTCGCCGGTGCCGATGGAGACTGGCTTCCCGACGATGACGTTCTCGATGACGCCGTTGAGGTCGTCGACCTCGCCGTGGATAGCGGCGTCGAGCAGGTGGTTCACCGTCACCTCGAACGCCGCGCGGGCGAGCACCGAGTCCTTCGAGCCGGAGATCCCGTGCCGGCCGATGGACTGGATGGTGCCGCGGTTGGTCATGATGTCCGCGACCAGCATCAGGTGGCGAACGTTCACGTCGTCGAGCCCCTGCTCGGCGAGCGTCTCGTTGGTCTCGTTGATGATGGTCTCACGAGCGGCCTCGATCCCGAGCTCCTCGTGAACCTCGTGGATGTTGTTACAGGTCGAGCGGGTGGTGTCGACGCCCTCGATCTCGAGCACGTCGCCGAACGCCGACCCCTCGGTGTAGAGCACGAACTCCTCCTCGCCGTCGCCGGACTCCGTCCGGCTGCTAGAGGAACCCTGTTCCTCCCTGTCGTCCATCTCCTCCTTCCGGATAACGACGCGGGAGACCTCCTCGATGCCCTTGAACACGACCTCGCGGAGCTCCTCGACCAGCTGGAGCAGCTGTCGGTAGCTGGGCTGCTCGGGGCCGAACGCGATCTTCGTTCCCTGGCGCTTCGTCGCGACCTTCAGGTTGCTCTCGATGGTCTCCTGGATCTCCTCGGCGACCTCGCCCACGTCGTCGTAGGTGGGCCAGCGCTTCTGGAGCGTGTCCTCGTTCAGGTCGATGGTGACCTGCATGTCGGCCACGTTGGTCGAGACGTTCCCCAGCGCGAGGATCTTCGTCGCCTCGATCTGCCAGACGACCTCGCGGGCCTTGTCGCGGTCGGTCGCGTACTCGCCGTCGAGGTAGACCGTCATCGTTGGCGTGTCCGGCGTCTTCCGGGCGTCGACCAGCTCGATGAGTCGGGGCAGCCCTTGGGTCACGTCGATCTCCGCGACGCCCGCGAAGTGGAACGTGTTCATCGTCAGCTGGGTTCCCGGTTCACCGATGGACTGAGCCGACACCGTCCCGACGGGGTCGAGCGCGTCGACCCGCGTCTCGTTATAGCGGTTGACGACCGCGGTGACGATCTCCTCGGCCTCGGTCCTGGTTGCGCCGTTCGCTTCCTCGATGGCGGTGTAGACGCGGTCTTTCAGTCGTCGCGGGATATCCGTCCCCTCGACGAGCTTCTCAGTCTGCTCGTCGATGTGTTCGAAGCTCTCGGGGAGTGCCTCAGTCATCGGATTTCACCCCCGCACCGCCGGCCTTGTTGAGACCCGGTCCGGCGTACTCCGAGAGGTTCGTCGTCTCGTCGCGCTCGCCGAGGAACCGGGCTTTCTGTTCGTCGCTGCTGAACTCGCTGTCGAGTACGCGCTGGGTGATTCCCTCCACGTCGATGGGGTCGTCCTCGCCGGAGGAGACCTTCACGGGCGAGGTGCCGTCCTCGCCGAACTCGAACTGGACGACGGTGCCCGAGGTGTCACGGACTGTGCCGTCGTACTGCGCTTCCAGCTCCGAGAGTGCGTTGATGAGCCGACGCTGCAGGTAGCCGGACTTGGAGGTCCGGACTGCCGTGTCGACCAGCCCCTCGCGGCCCCCCATGGCGTGGAAGAAGAACTCCCGCGGGGAGAGCCCCGAGCGGTAGGAGTTCTCCACGAAGCCGTGTGCTTCGGCAGAGAGGTCGCCGCGCTTGAAGTGACTCAGCGTGCGGTCCTCGTAGCCGCGGTTGATGCGCTCGCCGCTGACGGACTGCTGGCCGACACAGCCGGCCATCTGGGTCAGGTTGAGCATCGAACCACGCGCACCGGACTGAGCCATGACCACGGCGGGGTTGTCGTCGTCGAAGTGGTCGTCGGCGATGTCACCCGCGGAGTCACGCGCCTTGCCCAGCGTCTGCATGATCTTCAGCTCGAGTGTCTCGTCGACGGTCCGGCCGGGGATGGAGTTGAGCTCGCCGGCACGGTAGGTCTCGATGAGCTCGTTCACGCGCTCGTGAGCGTTGTCGATGGCCTCGTCGACCTGTTCGGAGGCCGCGGGCGGGATGGACTCGTCGTCGATCCCGATCGAGAACCCGAAGTGCATGATGGAGCGCATCGCCAGTGTGGCCACCTCGTTGATGAACACGCGGGCACGCGTCTCCGAGTACTCCTTCGTGATG
>NZ_JAZKRY010000065.1:0-16833 GCF_036626355.1 Halolamina sp.
TGCCAAATGTTGCCCGTCACGCAGAATGATGGGCGCTGCAGGATTTGAACCCGCGGCAAGCTTGGTCCGAAGCCAAGTACTCTGTCCAGGCTGAGCTAAGCGCCCTCTATTCAATCGTACTGCCGTCCCATAGTTAAGTTCCGCGGTTTTTCATCGGTGAACCGTCGGCCCGGGGCCCACAATCATAAACGTATAGTAATCACAAAGAATAATAATGCGTCAGGGTATCTTCGAAGCAGCCGATGACTCCCGGGGAGCCAGTACAGGACGCGGCCGTGGGTACACAGCGACTCACCCACTGGTCCGGATAATGTACGATCTGCATCCCCGACTCGATGCCGAAGTGAGCCCGGGAACGAACATCCTGTTCTCGGGTCCACCCCTGACCGGGAAACGCTCGCTCTGTCTCGACATCCTCGCCGACGGCGTCGAAAACGGTGAGGGTGCCATCGTGGTCACGACCAAGGACAGCGCTACTCGCGTGCTGAAGGATATGGACAGCCGCACCCCCTACGAAGGGAAGCCAGTCGCCGTCGTCGACTGCGTCAGCAAACAGCATGGCGCGGACGAAGTTCTGGAAGAGGACCGCGTCAAATACGCCTCCTCACCGGTCGACATGACGGGAATCGGGATCCAGCTCTCGGAGTTCCTCCAGGCGTTCTACCAGAAGCGCAACATCGCGCGCAACCGAGTCATGCTCCACTCGCTGTCGACGCTACTGATGTACTCAGACCTCCAGACAGTGTTCCGGTTCCTCCACGTTTTCACCGGGCGCATCCAGAGCGTCGACGGCCTGGGACTGTTCTGCATCGACGAAACGGCCCACGACGCCCAGACGCTCAACACGCTCAAGCAGCTGTTCGACGGCGTCGTCGAAACCAGCGAGAGCGAGGAGCTCAGGGTCCGATTGGCCAACGCCTGAGCAAGGGTCTATCGCTCGGCTTCGCTCCAGCGCACGAACGCTTTTCCCCGCCGATCACGAGCATTCGCCCATGCCAATCACCGACGACGAGACGCTTCGTCAGCTGCTCGACGCCGACACTATCGCGGTCGTCGGCTGCTCGACAACCCCCGGCAAAGCGGCTCACGACGTCCCGGCCTATCTCCAGGACCGTGGCTATCACGTGATTCCCATCAACCCGTACGCGGACGAGATTTTTGCGGAGACGGCGTACGACTCCCTTGCCGACGTCGAGGAAGAAATCGACCTCGTCGACGTGTTCCGCCCCAGCGAGGAGACGCCCGATGTCGTCGACGAAGCTGTCGAACGACACGAGGCCGAGGGCGACGCGGGCGCTGTCTGGCTCCAACTCGGTATCGAGAGCGACGAGGCAGCGACCCGTGCTGAGGAGGCGGGCCTCGATTTCGTGCAGGATCGGTGTCTCAAAATCGAATACGACCGGTTGGTTGGGTAGCCTACCGCCAACTCCGCTGGGCTCCGTCTCGTCATGGCGTCGTTCCCCCCTACGAGACGGAGCTCGCGACAGGTCACGCGCCGTGACTGGCTAGCCCTCCCACGCGTCGAAACTCTCGTAAATCCCCTTCGAAAGGTACCGCTCGCTGGAGTCCGGGAACACGGTCACTACCGAGTCGTAGGGCGCATCGATCTCACCGTCACGAATGCGCTCGGCGACTCGTTTGGCGGCGATGGCGTTGGCACCGGCGCTCGAGGCGACCAGATGGCCTTCCTCGGCAGCCAGCCGCTGCACCTCCGCGTGCGAATCGCGGTCGGGGACGGCATGCACGTAGTCGACGAGTTCGGGCTCGAAGAGCTGGTTCGTCGACGTATCGTGGGTACCGATACCCTCAGTCTTGTACTCGTCCTCCTCACGTTCCTCGCCCAGCAGCGTGCCGTACAGCGAGCCTTCGGGTTCGACGGCGACGACGTGCGTGTCCGCGTGCTGCTCGCGACCGTAGCGCGCCATTCCCATCAGCGTGCCCGCTGTGCCGACTCCTGCGACCAGAGCGCCGACTTGGTCGTCGAGGGCATCGTATATCTCAGGGGCGGTCATCTCGTAGTGAGCCTCGGCGTTCAGCGGATTCGAGAACTGCTGTGGAACGGCTGCGTTATCCAGTTCCTCGGCGAGTTCCTGGGCGCGGTCGATGGCTCGAGACATCCCATCCTCACTGGGTGTGTTCACCACGTCGGCACCCAGCGCGCGCATCAGCGTCTGTTTCTCCACCGAGAACCGTTCGGGGACGACGAACACCGCATTTAGATTCAGTTGGCCCGCCGCGACGGCGATGCCGATTCCCGTGTTGCCGGCCGTCGGCTCGATGATGGTCCCACCTGGCTCCACGTCGCCCTGTTCGAGCATCCCTTCGAGCATGTACTTCCCGATGCGGTCTTTGATGCTTGCGCCGGGGTTGAACGACTCCAGCTTCGTGTACACCGGTACCTCGTCAGGAGTATCGTGGACACGAACGAGCGGGGTTTCCCCGATGGTCTCGAGCACGGAGTCGAGGGGCTCCCGGTGAGTGGTCATAGCGAAGAACTGTCGGTAAGCACTTGTGTAGCTTGTCATCCGCGGAGACCGCTGCGGGATCGCTGACGGCTCAGGCGGTGTCGGATTCTGGAGCCGTCATTTCCTCGGCCGCCTCGGTCTCCTCGGCCGCTTGCGCTTTGGCCTCTGCCTCGGTGATGTGAGTTTCGGCGGCGACGGCATCGGCGTCGATACCCTGTTGCTCGGCGATGGCGTAGAGCACGGCCCGCTGCTCCTTGAGTTCGTCTTCCAGTCCCGCCACTTCGGACTCGATACTCTTGACAGTGTTCTGTGTCTCCTCGACTTCGTCCCGGAGCTTATTCAGCCGCTTGTAGACTTTCTCCGCGCGTTCCGCGACAGTCTGGAGCTTCTTCGCAGTGCTTCCGAGTCCCATAACCGTGTTGTAGGGATGGAGCTTTGTGTCCCTTCCGGTGGTCGGCCTGGAACAATGGGTTCCGAAGGCCGAACAGTATCCCGGCTGCTTACTCCTCCCAGAGCTCCCGGAGCGACGCTTTCAGCACCGTCAGCCCCGTCGCCGCCTCCGAGAGGTCGACGCGCTCGTTGTACGTGTGGGCCTGCGCGAGGTCACCCGGTCCCCACGTCACTGCCTCCATCCCGGCGTCGTTGACGAGATTTCGCACGTCTGTCGAGGCTTTCACCCCCCATGGCTCGGTCGAGACATCTGCTTCCACGGCGCTGTGGCCGCGTATCACCTCTGCGATTCGGCTCTCCGTCGAGATGGCTGCCGATTCGTACGTCCGAGTCCGCTCCCACGATACCTCGACGTCGTGCTCGGCGGCAACGTCCGAGAGCAGCTCTTCGAACTCGGCGTCGATAGCTTCGGCGGACTCCTCGGGGAGGAATCGTCGGTCGACCGTGACGACTGCCTCTTCGGGGACGACGTTCTCCTTCGTTCCGGCCTCGAACTCGGTTACGGTGGCGTAGGCCTGCCCCACCAGCGGGTCGGTTCGCTGGCGTACCCGCTCGTCGTAGGCTGCGAGCGCGTCGAGCACCGGCCGGGCCTTCTGGATGGCGTTGCTGCCCTGGTCCGGTCGGCTCGCATGGGAGGGCTCCCCGCCGACGGTGATTTCGTACCACGCCAGCCCCTTCTCGCTGGTTGCGGTCCGGAGCTCCGTCGGTTCGAGCACGATCCCGTACTCGCCGTCGTACCCGAGCTCCAGCAGCCGCTTCGTTCCGGGTTCGGCTGTCTCCTCACCGATGGCGGCCTGGAACACCAGCGAGCCGTCGATCTCGCCCGATGTCAGCCCAGGTTCGAGGTCGGCCAGCGCCCGCATCGCGACGGCGACGCCGGTTTTCATGTCGACGCTCCCCCGGCCGAAGAGCCGGTCGCTCTCGATTTCCGCGCCGTAGGGGTCGTGACTCCACTCGGAGCGCTTCCCCGCGGGCACCACGTCGATGTGCCCGTTGAGGACGATTGCAGGCTCGCCATCGCCGACGCGTGCAGCTACCTGCGGGCGGTCCTCGTAGGGCTCCTCGACCAGGTCGGCATCGATTCCACGGTCCGCGAACCAGCCGTGGATGAACTCGGCGACGGGGCGTTCGTTACCGGGCGGGTTCTCGGATTCGCGGGAGACCAGCTCGGCGATCAGGCCGGAAAGCTCGTCATCGGTCGCTGTCTGTGCGTCGGTGTCTGTCTCGGAAGAGTTTCGTGTCGGTGGCATTGGTATCGGGAGGGAATCTGGTCTGCGGGTCCGGTGGGGCCATGGAACTGTACACTCTCGGTCGACAACGGATTACCGGTTGCGGAAATCGACGGGACGACCCCGAGCGCCGGTCAGTCGTCGCTGGCCGTCGGCTGGGGCCGCACGCCTTCCTGGCCCTGCCAGACTAAGTGGCCAGCGACCAATCCGAGGATCGACATCCCGACGCCCATGAACGTCGCTGGGACGCCGAGCGGAGACCCGAGGGCCTCCCACCCCGGCCCGAAGGCGGTCCCGAGGACGATCGACAGCAACACTGCCTCCCCGGACATCTCACGCCTGTACAGCGTGACGTAAACCGGGATGAGGAGCGCGCTCGTCAGCAGGATCGCTCGCCAGTTGTACAGACTGATGATCGTTCCCGGTGGGTTGACAGCGATGCCGGTCGCAGCGATACCGAAGCCAATCGTCGAGATACGGGACACTCTCATCAGCTTCTCACCGCTCGTTTCACCGTCGGTGAAGTAGTCGTAGATGTCTCGCGAGGTGGTGACTCCACAGGAGTGCAGTCGCGTGTCGGTCGTCGAAAGGATGCCGCTGAGGATGGCCACGATGATGACCGTCCCGACGACCGTGGGCACGTACTCCGTGATGAGCACTGGGAACGCCCGGTCGACGTTGTCAACAGCCAGTCCGGCGTTTTCGAGTGCCACGGTGGTCGCACCGCCAAGCAGAATCAGCATGACGTAGAACACCGACAGGATCAATCCGCCGGCCGCGAGGTGAACCTTCGCGGTTTTGATGTCCTTGGTCGCGTTGATTCGGACGATCGTGTTCTGGGACGTGAAGATCGTTCCGAAGAACGCGACAATCGAGGCGAGGACCCCCAACACGGTGTAAGTTCCTTCGCCAAGAGGAGCGACGTTTGCAGAACTCATTGCCGCGAACTGGCTGTTGATGCTCACGAGTCCGCCCAGGTCGAACACCATGAACACGAGCGCGACTGCCACCGTCGCCACCATCAGCGTCCCCTGGACCAGGTCGGTCCAGGCCACGCTGATCAGCCCGCCCATCACCGTGTAGGCGATGAAGACGAACCCGATGACCCAGACCATATACTCGTAGGGGACGCCCGTGATGACCGTCACCAGCAGGCCCGCGCCGACGAGTTGCATGATCAGGTAGACCCACGCGTTCCCGAGCAGGACGAACCCGGTGATCGGCCTGGCTACCTCGTAGCCGGTGATTTCGGCGATGATGTCGGGGAACGTGACGTGGTTGAGTTCCCGGATCTTGTGAACCACGAAGTAGAGGCCACTGACGCCGAGCATCAGCCCGAAGATGATGCCAGTCAGTATCGAGTAGCCGCCGCCGTAGACGGCTCCGACGAAGCCGATGACGCTGACCGCGCTGACGAAGTTGGCCACGTAGGACCACGTCGCCAGCCACGGGCCCAGTTCCTTCCCGTACACCCAGAAGTCGCCGACGGTGTCTGTCTTCCGATACGCCCACGCCCCGATCCCGAGAACGAGCAACAGGTACAGGACGAAGATTCCGAGGTACACAGGGTTGGTGTCCCCGGTAACGCCGTTCTGAAGCAGCGTCGGTGCGAGGCCGAGCGTGCCGAGGTCAGGCATTGTCCACCCCTCCGTCTGTCTCCGGCATCTGTTCCTCACGGATGTTCTCCGCGACCGGTTTACCCATGATGATGTGCACGATCAGGTAATGGAGTGCCCCGATGCTCCCGGCGATCAGTGTCGCGACGAACACGAGGAACATCGCGGTTGGCATGCCAAGTATCGTCATAGTACGATACTCTCGGGTAAGTGGAAGCTTATAAAGATTGGGGCAGCGGTAGCAGAAATCAATAGAGAATTTGTAGTTTTTCAAATGAATATCCTCTTCTGCAGACCGTCACTGTGTTCTATACTCTCCATTATATTCCGGAATTTTCCCGGACTGGTTCGTTCAGTCGATTCGTTCGCCCGCCCGTCGTTCGTCGTGGGCCACCGAGTCGTCCCATCGGGTCAGGAACGTCGGCCTGGTTGTACTCCTCGCCGGCAAATACCTCGACGGCGTCGTAATCATCGAACCGCAGAATCGTGACGAACTCTCCCTCGTCGCCGTCCTCGCGCCGCGCCAGGTGTTAGCTGCGGTAGCCGTCACCGGCCATCGGCGCCAGTTGCGACTCCTCGCTGTCCGACCCGCCTGTTCGGTCCGGGTCGCCTTCACCGGCCAGGAAGGCCTCGTATGCCTCTGGGTCCTCCGGTGCCGTCCAGCCGTGCCAGACGCGCAGAATCACGGCCGACGAACGCTGTGCTCGAGGGTGCCGACACCCTCGACCTCGATCTCCACCTCGTCGCCGTCCTCGAACGGCCCGACTCCCTCCGGCGTCCCTGTTGCGATAACGTCGCCAGCCTCGAGCGTGAGATAGCTCGTTATCTCCTCGATGAGCGTCGGAACGTCGAACACCAGCAGGTCGGTTGTGGCGGCCTGTTTCACCTCGCCGTTCACGATGCTCCGGATTTCGGCGTCCGCAGGGACGTGCTCGGGGTCTGCGAGACATGGCCCGATGGGCGCGGCGCCGTCAAACGCCTTCCCGCGTACCCACTGAGACTCAGTGCGCTGGTCGTCGCGGTTCGACACGTCGTCGACGCAGGTGAACCCCTCCACGTACTCCATGGCGTCCTCGGCGTCGACGTTCTTGGCCTGGTCGCTGATGACGACGCCCAGCTCAGCCTCCCACTCGACGCGCTCTTTCCCTTCGGGGAGGGTGACGGTATCACCGTGGCCCGCGACAGTGTTCGGCCCCTTGAGGAACAGCAGCGGCCGGTCGGGCACGTCGGAATCAGTTTCCTCAGCGTGGGCGACGTAGTTTCTCCCCACACAGACGATCTTGCTCGGTTCGGTCGGGGCGAGCAGTTCGACCTCCTCGAGATCGTAGCGCTCACCGGCAAAGGAGACGGCGTCGCCGTGCCATTCGCCGCGTCGCACCGCACCGCTTGGGTCTCGGAATCGTGCGTGACGCATGTGAGGGACTCCCGGCCCCGCCGGCTAAGTCGTTCCGGCTGCGGCGAACGGCGTTCGCACACCGCCCACGACGTTCACTCACCGGCCCCCTCTGTGGCAACTGTCTTCGACAGCGCCGGAACCCCGATTCGTCTTCGACAGCGCCTGGCACGCCATTTCGGGAACAGAGCGTTTATGCACCAGTGAGCACCGCTATACTGCATGGCAACGACAGACATACAGCGTCGTGACGCGTTGTTCGACAGAGTTTCCGACGATGTCGGGACCGTGCTGGTCCCGCCGAGCGAGACGCTCCGCTATCTCACCGGGCTGGAGATGCACACGAGCGAGCGCCCGACGGTGCTCGTGATGCAGCGCGGCCGACCGCCGGCGTTCGTTCTGCCCGCCCTGGAGACCGGCCGGGTTCGGGAGACCATCGGCGACGACGTCGAGTTCTTCGTCTACACCGACGCCACCGACCCTGTGGCCGCCGCAAGTGACTCCTTCGAGGAACTCACGGAGGCACGCCCCGTCGAGGGCGACCTGGCCATGGAGTTCCGCTCCTCTCGGCTCGTGGAGTTCGAGGTCGTCGAATCGGCGTTCGACTGGGACGACGTGGTCGACCTCGAGGACGCCGCCGCCGACCTCCGCTCGCACAAGGACGAGACGGAAATCGAGCATCTCCGGCGCGCGGCGGAGCTCATCGACGAGATTCTCGGCACCACCGTGGACGCCGTCGAACCGGGGATGACCGAGGCCGAGGTGCAGGGCGTTCTCCACAAGGAAGTCATCGATAGCGACGCCGACTCACTCGGCGTCGCCATCGTCGCCAGCGGCCCGAACACTGCCAAGCCCCACACCAACACCTCCGACCGGGTCATCGAGTACGGCGACCCGCTGTTGATCGACGCCGGCGTCATCTACGAAGGCTACTACTCCGATATCACCCGGACCTTCGCGGTCGGGGAAGCCAGCGACCAGTTCCGCGAGATCTACGACGTTGTGCAGGAATCCGCCCGCTCGGCGCGCGAAAGCGTCGTCGAGGGCGTCCCGCTGCAGGAGATCGACCGTGCCTCGCGGACGGTCATCGAGGACGCCGGCTACGGCGACGACTACCCCCATCGCGTCGGCCACGGGCTCGGGCTCGAAGGCCACGAGCCACCGTATCTGGTGGAGGGGAACGAAACGCCGCTGGAGGTGGGACACGCCTTCACTGTCGAACCCGGCGTCTACGTCGAGGGGTTCGCCGGCGTCCGTGTCGAGGACGACATAGTGCTCACCGAGGACGGCCCCGAAGTGCTGACCTCCTTCCCGCGAGACCTTCAGGTGCTCTGACGGGTCGTCCACTCGTTCCGTTTCCTCGCACTCGTCTCCGAACGGTCACCGTCTCGACCCAATTGCCTTGATAGCAAAACTCTTGATTTGTAATAATTCGCCAGGAGATTCCCACCGAGCAGGCGTGACAACGGGTGACAATCCAGAGACGAAACGGGGCTCGGTAACGAAAGACCTAATAGTGAACAGCGACCCGATTGTGACTAAGTACCATGTCTGATGAAGGCCATAGGCGTGTGAGTCGGCGACGGTATCTCGAGACGATTGGTGTCAGCGGAACGGGCGTCGCACTCGCCGGATGTGCCTCGGGAGGAGAGGGTGATCCGGCAGACGGGGGCACCCCAACAAGCGGTGAGGGCACCGACACGAGTGACGAAGCCACCGATACGAACGGCGGGGAAACCTCCATGGGGGGAACGTTCGTGATCGGAAGTTCGAGCAAGGCCTCGACGCTCGACCTCCAGAAAGCTACGCGACGACCGGAGCAGACCGTCCTGTCGGCGATCCACGAGCCGATGTTTCGGATCAACGAGGATCTGGAGCCCCAGGCCCATCTCGCCGCGGACTGGTCGGTCAACGACGACGCCACCGAGTACACGTTCACGCTCGAGGAGGGGATTATGTTCCACGACGGCGAGGAACTCACCGCCAGCGACGTCGTGTGGAGCTGGGAGCGGTTCGTCGAGAACTCCCCCCAGCAGTTCCTCCTCGCGCCGGCGGACTCCTTCGAGGAGACGGGCGACTACGAGGTAACCGTCACCTTCGAGGACTCCTATCCGCTCCTTCCGCGATACCTCACGAACCCGCTGACCGGGTTCACCTCTCAGAAGGCGTTCGAGGAAGCCGAAAACTACGGGCAGGACATCGCTGTTGGTACCGGCCCGTACAAATGGGGGGAATGGCGACGGGGGACTGCTGTCACCGTGTCCCGGTTCGAGGAGTACGACTGGGGGCCGGAGTACCTCGAGAATCAAGGTCCTGGAATGCCCGAGGAGTTCCGGTTCGAACACCACCCGGAGGCCACGACGCTACTGAACGAACTGACCGACGGCGAGGTCCACGGCTCCTCGTATCTTACCCTCTCGGACACGGGAGAGGTCGAAAACTCGAGCGACGCGAGCCTCCTCCGGAAGGAGTACACCCGTCCAGGGTTCCTCGCCATCAACACGAAGAAGGAGCCGACGAGCAACGTGAACGTCAGGCGAGCAATCAACCACGCCGTCGACAAGGGCCCGGTTATCGAGGCTGCACTCGGTGGCGAGGGGTACCAGATCTGGAACATCGTCCCACCCATCGCAGTCAACGCAGTCGGGGAAGACAGTTCGAAGGAACTCGGTGAGCAGTTCGACCAGGCGAAGGCGCGCGAACTGCTCGAACAGGAGGGCTGGACGAACTCCAGCGAGGGCCAGACCCGGACCAAAGACGGGCAGGAAATGAATCTGACATTCTACGCGTTCACCATCCCACGCTACAAGAAGATGGGGGAGGTCATCGCCCCGATGCTCAAAGAGGTGGGAATCAACGCCCAACTCGAGGTGCTCGAAGCCGGGACGCTGTACAACAATCTGGAAGGCGGCGAACACCACATAACCACGATGGCGTACGGTGGCAACTGGGCCGTCAACGCGATGGAGCCCATCCTGAAAGGGGACAATTCGGCGGACCAGGGCGGGTCGAACTTCTCGCTCTGGCAGAACGACGAGTTCGACCAGCTCATCAACGACGCCAAGACCAGTCCGAACGAGTCGGACCGCGAGGAGGCCATCGTGGAAGCCCAAGAGCTCGTGCTCGAAGAGGCACCGGTAACACCGATCTGTGCGTTCAACAAGGTGTACGGCTACAAGAACTCCGTCAAAGGCATCGACAACTGGACGGAGCATCCGTGGTGGCCCGACCAGGAGTGGATGAACCGGCTCGAATTCAGCCTGTAACCAGGCCCTCCCCCTCACTTTCCAGCTATGCTCAAGTATATCGCTCGACGATTACTCGTAACGATACCCGTTCTCATCGGGGTGACGGTCGTGATCTCGCTGATCGTCTACCTCGCCCCGGGGAACCCGGCACGCATCGCGCTGGGGATGAACGCCCAGCCCGAAGCCGTCCGGGAGCTCGAGCGGCAGATGGGTCTCAACCAGCCGCCGTGGCTCCGCTATCTCGAGTGGTTATGGGGTGTGCTCCACTTCGACCTCGGTGAGTCGGTGCGGACCGGCCGGCCCGTGAGCGCGATGATCGCTCGCCGGTTCCCGCCGACGATGGAACTCGCTCTCGCGTCGATGATGCTCACGCTGATAATCGCGCTCCCGCTGGGCGTCATCAGTGCCGTCAGACAGTACTCCTGGATCGACACTTCCTCGATGGTGTTTGCCATCTTCTGGCTGTCGATGCCGTCGTTCTGGCTGGCGCTCATCCTCCTGCTCCTGTTCTCGGTCGAGTGGAGCATCTTCCCCATATCGGGGCGCTCGACACCAGTGCTCGGGGCGACGTGGCTGATGTCGCTCATCCTTCCGGCGGTCGCTACAGGAACCAGGCGCGCGGGATTGCTCACCAGGATGACCCGCTCGTCGATGCTCGAAATCCTCAACGAGGACTACATCCGGACCGCCCGAGGCAAGGGCATCGGCGAGACGGCGGTGATCTACACCCACGCGATGAAGAACGCGATGATTCCCATCATCACCCTCATCGGGCTCCAGATCCCGTTTATCTTCTCGGGGTCGGTCATCATCGAGACGGTGTTCTCGTGGCCGGGGATGGGGCGGTTGCTCGTCAACTCGGTGTTACAGCGCGACTACCCGATCGTCCAGGGTCTCGTGTTAGTGTACGCCGTCATCGTCATCTTCTCGAACCTGCTCGTGGACATCGCGTACAGCTACTTCGACCCCCGAATCGAGTACGAATAACCGATGCCAACTGACACACACACAGACGGAGACGGGACAGACGCTGCAGCAACGGACGGCGGCGCCGAGGTCACAGTGTCGGAACCCCCCGCAGCGGGGGAGGCCCCGGCTGACGCCGAAGGCGCAACCACCCGCCTGGACCGTATCAGGGTCATCTCTGCGCGAATCATGCAGAACCGCTTTGCGGTGTTCGGGCTGTTCGTCGTGGCTCTATTGCTGTTCACTGCGGCGTTTGCCGACTTCATCGCGCCGTTCGAACCCGCCGAGCAGAACTACCAGGCGCTGAAGGAACCGCCGAGCCTCTCTCACCCGTTCGGGACCGACACGTACGGTCGCGACGTGTTTTCGAGAGTCGTCTACGGCACCCGCTACGCGGTGTTCCTCGGCGTCGTCATCGTCGGCATCGAGATGATACTGGGCGTGACGCTGGGTCTGGTCGCCGGCTACTACGGCGGTTACACCGAGTCCGTCATCATGCGACTCGTCGATATCGCGCTCTCGATGCCGGCGCTCGTGTTGGCGCTTGCAATCGCTGGGATGCTGGGCGGGGGGTTGTTCCCGCTCATCGTCGCGGTCAGCCTCGTTGGCTGGCGGGGGTTCGCTCGCCTGGTCCGCGGGGACGTCAAGAGCGTCATGGAGGAGGAGTATATCGACTCCGCGAACGCTGCGGGACTGAGCGACTTCCGGACGATCACCCGGTACGTCCTCCCGAACGCTGCCTCGAGCATTATCGTCTACGCGACGCTGACGATTCCAACGGTCATCCTCTGGAGCGCCGGCCTCTCCTTCCTCGGGATGGGTGTACAGCCACCAGCACCCGAATGGGGAGCCATCCTGGCTGCCGGCCGCGGGGAGCTCACTGATGCGTGGTGGATTGCGACCTTCCCGGGACTCGCCATCATGGTGACCGTCATCGGCTTCAACGGACTGGGCGACGGCCTCAGAGACGCACTCGACCCACGGCAGGTGCGCTAATATGTCTGAACCACGAACTACGACCGAATCGACGCGTCACGGAACGACTGCGGGCGAACCACTCCTGGAGATCGACGACCTGCAGGTCCACTTCCACACCGAGGAAGGAACCGTCGAAGCGCTCGACGGCGTCTCGTTGAGTATCGGTCGCGACGAGGTGCTCGGCGTCATCGGTGAGAGCGGCTGTGGCAAGTCAGTCACCGCGCTCTCGACGATGGGGCTGTTGCAGTCGCCGCCAGCTGACGTCGTCGGCGGCTCGATCCGGTACGACGGACAGGAACTGCTCGACCTCTCCGACAAGGAGCGCAACGAGATTCGAGGCGACGACATCACGATGATCTACCAGGACCCGATGTCGTCGCTGAACCCGGTGTTGTCGATTGGCCACCAGGTCAAAGAGCCGCTGCTCGCCCACCGCGATATCTCCGACGAGGAAGCTCACGAACGGGCGGTCGAGATGCTCGACGCGGTCGGTCTTGCCGACGCCGAGCGCCTGATGGACGAGTACCCGGACGCGCTCTCGGGCGGGATGCGCCAGCGCGTGGTCATCGCTATGGCGCTCATCACCGAGCCGAAACTGCTCATCGCCGACGAGCCAACGACCGCACTCGACGTGACCATCCAGGCCCAGATCATGGACCTGCTCACCGATCTCCGGGAGGAGTTCGAGATGAGCGTGTTGTTCATCTCTCACGATCTGGCGGTCATCTCTGAGATCGCCGACCGGGTCGGGGTCATGTACGCGGGAACGGTAGTCGAGGACTGCGAGATGCGGACACTGTTCGAAGCGCCGCTGCACCCCTACACTCGAAAGCTCGCCGAGAGCATCCCGTCACTGGAGACGCGCTCGGACCGACTGCCGACGATCGAGGGGACCGTTCCAGAACTCATCAACCCGCCATCGGGCTGTCGGTTCGCCAGCCGGTGTCCCCAGTATATCGGGGACGTCTGTGATACGGTCGAACCGCCGCTGGAAACGCCACCGGAACTCGGCACCAGCGATCACGAGGTCGCCTGTCACCTCTACGACAACCAGCGAGAGGAGAACCCGCCGTGGCCGATCGAAGCCGGTTCTGACGAGACCGTTCGGCCAGAGGGGGTGGACGACGCATGAGCACCGGAACATCCAGCACGGCCGAGGCGACCGACACAGCCGACGCCGACGACGGGCTACTTGTCGCCGAAGACGTCCGGAAGTACTTCCCGATCAAAGGCGGCATCCTGCGGCGCCACGTCGGCGACGTGAAGGCCGTCGACGGCGTGAGCTTCAGCCTCGAGGCCGGCGAGACGCTCGGCCTCGTCGGCGAGTCAGGCTGTGGGAAGTCCACACTCGGAAAGACCCTCGTTCGCCTCCACGACGCCACGGAGGGCAGCATTTACTTCGACGGCGAGGACATCACCGAAGCGCCGAAGAACCGCCTGCGTGAACTCCGACAGGACGTCCAGATCATCTTCCAGGACCCCGGGTCGTCGCTGAACCCGCGGATGACCGTCGCCGACCTCATCACCGAGCCGATGCGGGCGCTCACCGACTGGGACCGTGAGAAGCGAGAGGACCGACTCCACGAACTCATCGAGGAGGTGGACCTGCAGGAGAACCACCTCAAGCGCGCGCCACACGAGTTCTCGGGGGGCCAGCAGCAACGCATCGCCATCGCGCGGGCGCTATCGGTGAACCCGAAACTGGTGGTCGCCGACGAACCCACCAGCGCACTCGACGTCTCCGTGCAGGCGAAGATCCTCAACTTGATGGAGGATCTGCAGGACAAGTACAACCTGACGTACCTGTTCATCAGCCACGATCTGAGTGTCATCCGACACATCTGTGACCGGGTGGCGGTGATGTATCTCGGCGAACTCGCAGAAGTTGCGCCGGCCGACAGGCTGTTCGACGAACCCAAGCACCCCTACACCCAGGCGCTGATCTCCGGGGTTCCGCGTGCGAGTCCGGAACCGATGAGCGACCGTGTCATCCTCGAAGGGGACGTCCCGAGTCCGGAGAACCCACCGTCTGGCTGTCGGTTCCACACCCGATGCCACGAGTATATCGGCGAGGTCTGTGAGACCGACGACCCCGAACTCCTCGAAATCGGTGACAACCACGTCTGTGCCTGTCATCACTACACCGACTGACCTCCGGTGTGGGGATCGATCGGTGTGACCTTTTGAGGACGTATCCACCTTCGGCAGGTAGCCATGCAGATCCGACCGGCCAAGTAATCCTGCTCCGGACTCAGTACTTGATGGGGAACGCCATGATGGCGTCGTCGAACTCGCCGCCCCACATCGCTTCGAGCTCGTCGCGGTCCACCGCGGTCTCCTCGTGATTGACCGCCGTTTCGTAGGCGTCCCAGAGCCCGGAAATCGGGTCACCCGGCTTGTCGACGCGAAGGTTGTGGAAGAGCTTCGACTCGTCGGCGTGAACAAGCACTGCCGCGCTGAGGTTGTCCCCGCGCTTGTCGCCGCCCGCCCGCTCGCCGGCCTCCAGCGCGCTCACCAGTCGCTCGGTAAGTCGGCCGCCCGTCTCGGTGAACGTCTCGCTCATCGCGGTCACCACGTCCTCTCCTGCGAGCGTGTTGCCCGCCGCGGTGTGGTCGTCGCCGACGATGTGGCCGGCCCACTCGGTCGCCTTCTCGCCGGTGTAGGCGTACGTGCGACCGTTCGCTTCGATACCGTGGAGCTGGGTCCCCTGACTCCCGGGGCGGTCCTTCAGCAGCGCCTCGGCGGCGCTCGGGAGCGTGAGGTCACGGTCCACCATCTCGAGCAGGGGTTCCCCGTAGTCAGCGCCCGAGTCCCACGCCTGCGTCGAGAGCGCGACGTGCTCGCTCGCCCACGGACAGACAGCCCCTACGGACGGGAACACGGACGCGATTGCGACGCCGGTCTTGCCGGTCTTCGGGTCCGCTGCGGTAATCGAGAAGGTCATTTCGTCAGTCCTCCGCTGTTTGGTGCCATACTCCTCGGTCGTTCATGGGTTCGCATTACTCTTTGGTCGAAATCGGTTCGTCGTGAGAAGGAGTACCCTCGGGATGGGGAGTGCGCCCGGGGCGGCTGGTAGTTTTTTCTCCCCGCTCACCCGAGATAGGGCATGGTTCGACTTAGCGTCCCCCGACAGGAGTTCGACCGGCGACAGACCGAACTGCTTGACCGCGCCGACGCCGACGGTGTCGTGCTGTTCGACGCACTGAACATCGAGTACGTGAGCGGCATGTTCCACGCGGCCTCCGAGCGGCCCGTCGCCCTCGGGCTGACCGAGGACCGTGTCGAGGCCGTGGTCCCGCGACTGGAGAAGGCCCAGGCCGAGCGCGAGGAGTTCGAAATCGACGAGGTGCACGTCTACTTCGACTACCCGCAGAGCGATCCGATGGGACTGGTCGCCGAGATGTGCCAGTCGCTCGAAATCGGCAACGGAACGGTGGTGGCCGACGCCGACGGGAGCCCGCCGCGGAACGGCTACGAGGGGACGGCGCTCTCCCAACGCATTCCCGGCGCGGTCGTCGTCGAGGACCACATCACCGACATGCGGGAGGTCAAAAGCGACACGGAGATCGAGCTGATTCGGGAGGCGAGCAGATGGGCGAACCTCGGGCTGAACGTGCTGACCGGGAAGATCGAGCCCGGCCGGTACCCGACGATCGCCTGCCAGGAGGCCCAGGCCGAGGCCGGGAAGGCGATGTTGGACACGCTCGGTGCAGAGTACGAATCGACCGACCGCCGGCCGCCGATCCAGTGCCGGTTCACGACCGGTGACGCCACGGTCGAACCCCACACGAACGACGAATCGACCCCGGTACGGGCCGGCGACAATATTGTTTCCGTCGTCACCTCGGCCATCGGCGGCTACCAGACGGAACTGGAACGCACGCACATCGTCGGTGAGCCCTCCGACGAGCAGCGCGAGTTTTTCGAGATCATGAAGCGCTCCCAGGAGATCGCGTTCGAGTCCATGGCCGCTGGGGTAGAGTACAGCGCGGTGGAAGCGGCCGTGACCGACTACTACGAGCGCGAAGGCGTCGCGGAGTACACCCAGCATCACGTCGGCCACAACATCGGCCTCGAAGGTCACGAGCGGCCCTTCCTCGATACTGGGTACGAAGGGGTGTTGCGCGCCGGCGAACTGTACACGGTCGAACCCGGTCTCTACGTCCCGGACGTCGGCGGGTTCCGGCACTCGGACACAGTGGTCGTGACCGACGACGGCATCGACCGGCTGACTTACTTCCCGCGGGACCTGGAGCGACTCACCATCCCGGTATAGCCGGAGACCAGGTCCGTCAAACGACTATCCTCGAAATCGCGTCGGGGCAGCATGCACCGGCAGGCTCGGTCCCTGCTTACTCGGACCGAACCAACTCGCCGTTTTTCAGGACGACACGAGGCTCGCCTGTGGCCGTCACGTCGGCAAGGGGGCTGGTTGCGAACCCGACAAGATCCGCGGGCGTCCCTTCCTCGTCGTCGCCTATCGCGACC
>NZ_JAZKRY010000066.1:0-16816 GCF_036626355.1 Halolamina sp.
TTATGATGAAGAGATTCTCGCGACAGATCCCTTCAAGAGCCGGTTTACGTTTACGATCGACGAGGACACGATCAGTCTGACGGTGGATGACGAACTGTCTGTGATCGAAACATCGGACGGGACGGCGGAAGAGGCTGCCTGATAGATACTTCTACCGGATCAGGTTAAAAGGCTAATTGCAGGGATTCCCGCTCTGGACCGGATTATGAACTATTCGCAGGAAGGTAGGGGTTTTCTACACTACGTTCGTTTCACCATGAACTTCATGTCGCCCTCGAACACCACCTCGTCGTCCTGGTTCGTCATCGTCGTGTCGATGACGACGAGGCCGGCGTCGTCCCGTGAGGAGAGCTCCTTCGTCTCCGTCACCTCCATCCCCAGGGAGATCGTGTCGTCCATCGCCACCGGCGCCGGAATGTCCATGTAGTTCATCCCCAGGAACGCGAGCACCGTCCGCTCGAGGAAGCCACAGCGGTAGACGAACCCAGTCGCCAGCGAGAACGTCATCGGGCCGTGGGCGACGCGTTCGCCGAACTCCTCCTCGCCGGCGTACTCCTTGTTGGTGTGGAGCTCCGTCCAGTCGCCGGTGAACATCGAGTGGAGCGTGAAGTCGGACTCTGTCACCGTACGTCCGACGCTCTGGAACGTCTGGCCGACCTCGAAATCCTCGAAGTAGTGTGGTTCGTAGCTGTAAGGCATAGCCCCTCGTTCCACCACCGCCATCTTAAACGTAGGCACCGCGCGCTGGAGCGAGAGTCGTGAACAGGTTTACCTATGTGAGGGATGTACTACCATGCGATGGTCGGGCCTACCTTCGTCTGTCAGCGCTGTGGTGGGACGGTGAGCAACCTCTCGTACCGGGCTGCGTGTCCGGACTGCGGCGGCGATCTCGACCGGCGGTACCGAGAGGGATGAGCCAGGGGAACGACCCACGACGCATCGATACGCTCGCAGTTCACACCGACGACGTTCTCACGGCGCTCGAAGCTCGCGAGCGAGGGCGCCGTCCCACGGTGCTCCGGGTACTCCCGCCGTTTTCGGGGCGAATGCGTGCCCGGATCCACGTCGTCGATGGCTCCGGGCAGGATGACGGCGCAGTTCACTTCCGGCCGGGCTGTTTCGTCACCGACCGACCGCCGTACCCGACCGTCGACGATACCGAGGACGAACTTCGGGAGGGGGGTGCGTACAGTGTGGAGCGCCACCACGAGGCCCACGCCCGCGCGGTCAAGGGCTGGCGCGAGACCGTCCGAACACGACTTCGCGAGCGGATCGAGCTACCACTCTCGGAGACGGGTGGCCCTGCTCACGAGCAACAGCTGTCGGTCCGCGTCCGCTATCTGGGATGACCGTCCTCGCAAAAATACGTCCTCCTGAGCCGGTCAGAGTCGCTCGAGGTTCTTCGCTCGTGGATCTTTCTCGGCCTGCTCGATCTCGAACTCTACCGCCTGGTCTTCCCCGAAGTCGGGACCGCCAACGTCCTCCAGATGAAAGAACACGTCGTGGTCCGCATCCTCCGTGTCGATGAAGCCGTAACCGCCAGTGTCGTCGAAGAACGCAACCTCGCCTGTCGCCATCGCTATCTCCAGTAAAAATTCGGGCGCTCGGAA
This sequence comes from Halolamina sp., assembly GCF_036626355.1. Taxonomy (GTDB): domain Archaea; phylum Halobacteriota; class Halobacteria; order Halobacteriales; family Haloferacaceae; genus Halolamina. The sequence continues at coordinate 1,611 of NZ_JAZKRY010000066.1, forward strand.
AGAAATATCCGTAGGTCGACACCACTCCACTCGGCCCACAGCGAGCTTCACCGGGCTATTTGCCCACCGCCCACAGAGGAACCACGCATGAACGACGCGTATCTCGTCGGTGCGGGCCAGTCGGCGTTTGGCTCGTTCCCGGACGAGAGCTACCGGTCGCTGTTCCGAACGGCGTACGAGCGTGCACTCGCGTCGACAACTCCAGCGGAAGAGGCCAGCGACGGCGTCGACGCGGTTGGCGGCCTGGGCGGCGCCGACATCGACGAGGCCTATATTGGCACGCTGGGCGTCGGTGGCCGTCAACTCGGGCTCTCCGGGCCGGCAATCACCGAGCATCTCGGACTCCACGGCGTCCCCTGCACCCGCGTGGAGAACGCGTGCGCCGCGTCGGGTTACGCGCTCCGGCAGGCGGTGATGGCGGTTCGCTCGGGGATGGCCGATCTCGTGCTCGCCGGTGGGGTCGAGGTGATGACCGATACCTCCTCGGAAGCGACGAAATGGTGGCTCGGCGTCTCCGGGGAGACCGAATGGGAGCGGATGGCCGGAACTACGTTCGCCGGCGTCTACGCACAGATGGCCGACGCCTACCTGCGGGAGCACCACGTCGACGGCGAAGCGCTTTCCAGGGTGGCTGTGAAGAACCACGAGAACGGTGCGAAGAACCCGAAAGCCCAGCTCGGCTTCACCTGTTCGCTGGCGGAGGCCGAGCACGCACCGGTTGTCGCCGACCCGCTCACACTCTATCACTGCTGTCCGACGAGTGATGGCGCTGCGGCCGTCCTCGTCGCCAGCGAGGACGTCGCCGAGCAGTTCGACGACCGGGTCCGCGTCGCCGGCGTCGGCGCCGCCTCGGACCGCGTCGGGCTGTTCCAGCGCGAGAGCTACACCGGCATCCCTGCGTCGTCGATGGCGGCCGAGCGGGCGTACGAGGAGGCCGACATCGATCCGAAGACCGTCAGCGAGCGACTCGATTTTGCGGAGGTTCACGACTGCTTCGCCATCGCTGAACTGCTGGCCTACGAAGATCTTGGCTTCTGTGGTCCTGGTGAGGCCGGCGAACTGCTGGAGGCCGGCGTGACTGCCCTCGATGGCGACCTCCCGGTCAACAGCTCCGGCGGACTCAAATCCAAAGGCCATCCGATCGGCGCCACCGGTGCTGGACAGGCTGTCGAGGCGTTCGAACAGCTCACCGGGCGCGCCGGTGACCGCCAGATCGAGGGAGCCGAACGAGGGCTCACACACAACGTCGGAGGGAGCGGCGGCGCGGCCGTCGTCCACGTGTTCGAAACCGACTCCAGGGCTACGGGCGACGGCGGGGAGACATCAGACGCTGACGTGGGCCCCGGAGGTGAGTCCGCATGACCGACCCGAGCATCATCGGCGCCGGTGTGCACGCGCCGCGATACCGAATCGACGCAGACACCATTGCTGAGGCCTGGGGACGGGTCCAGGCCGCCGGCGTCGCGGAGAAGCGCGTCGCGGCCGCTGACGAGGATGCGTTGACGATGGGGGCTGCCGCGGCACGCCGAGCCCTCGACGCAGCGGGAATCGAGGCGGGCAATATCGCTGCCCTGACGTTTGCGACGACGACACCGCCGCTCGCGGAGGAGGCGCTCACCCCGCGGCTTGCGGCGTTCCTCGGCGTCGAGAACGCCGTGCATCGCAGCCTCGGGAGCTCCACCCGAGCGGGCACCCAGGCACTGCTCGTCGCCGCCGACACTGCGGCGTTTCCCGCCCTCGTCGTCGCTGCTGACTGTCCACGTGGGGAGCCCAATAGCCCAGAAGAGCACGCGGCGGGTGCGGGCGCCGCAGCGTTCGTCGTCGATGCCCATGCTGAGGGAACCGGCGCAGCGCTCACCGAACGCGCCGAGTACGTCGCTGACTACCCCGGGACACGGTTCAGGGAGCAGGGCGAGGGACCCGTCCATGGACTCGGGATCAGCAGCTACGACCGGCAGGCGTACCGTGAGTGTGTTTCTGGGGCTATTGGTCGCCTCGAAGCCGACATCGTCGGCGCCGCAGAGGCGCTCGCGCTCCAGGCCCCGGACGGGAAGCGCCCCGGGCGTGCCGCCGGTGTCCTGGACACGGATGCGAAGCTGTTCACTGTCGCGACGGACCACGGTGACCTCGGCGCTGCCTCTGCGCCGGCCGCACTCGCACAGGCGTTGGCAGCCGGTTGTGGCTCCGTACTCGCGGTTGGATTCGGCTCGGGTGCGGGCGCTGATGCGCTCCTGTTCGAGGGCACGACACCCGTTGTGTCCAATGCTGACCAGGAAACAGAAGTGGTCGATTACCCGCAGTATCTCCGACTCCGAGGTGAGCTCGACAGTGGCTCGCCAGCAGGTGGGGGCGCACAGGTGTCGGTCCCGTCCTGGCGTCGACAGCGTGGCGCACGCTACCGACTCGACGCGGGCCACTGTCCGAAATGTGGTGCCCTGGCGTTCCCGGCGGACGGGGCCTGTCCTGAGTGTCACAACCTGGGCGCGTACGAGCCCACTCGCCTGTCCCACACCGGAACTGTGGAGACCGTAACGGGTGTTTCACCGGGCGGCGCGCCGCCGGAGTTCGCCCAGCAGGCGGAGCGTGGCGGCGATTTCGGTGTTGCCATCGTCTCGTTCCCACCACAGAACGCCGAAACCGCCGAAACCGCCGAAACCGAGCGAACTGCCAGCGTCCCGATGCAGGTGACGGAGACGGACCCGGAACGCGTTGAAGCCGGTGACGCCGTGGAGGCGGTTATCCGCCGAATCTACACGCAGGAAGGCGTGACCCGGTACGGGCGGAAGGTCCGACCAACGGAGTAACACGGCGAGCCAAGCATTCAAATAGGGGAGCGCGGCCATCCAGGCCATGACCTGAGCACTGCCGTGCGACGGACGAGGCGGGTGCGCGATGCACGTCGCACGGGACTGGCGCTGTGGAGCGCCGGGACGATCGCCTGTTCGCTACCCCGAGGGCCGCAGCCAAACGCTTACCTTCCGTGGCGCCGCGCCCTGGGGCATGAAGCTCTCTGTCATCGGTGCCGGGACCATGGGCCACGGCATCGCACAGGTCGGTGCAACCGCCGGCTACGAGGTCGCCCTCCGGGACGTCGATGAGTCGGTGCTGGAGGATGCGGTGGACAGCATCGAGGAGAATCTCGGGGGCGCTATCGCTCGGGACAAGCTCACTGAGGCGGAGGCGGCCGACGCGCTGGACCGGATCGAGACGACGGTCGAGCTCGAAAGCGCTGTCGAGGGGGCGGACCTGGTCGTCGAGGCCGTCCCCGAGGACGAGGAGCTGAAACAGGAGGTGCTCGGGGAGGCGGAACTACTCGCTGAGGACCAGGCGGTGCTCGCGACGAACACCTCCTCGCTCCCGGTGACGAGCATCGCGAGCAGCCTCGACGACCCGTCCCGGCTGGTCGGGCTTCACTTCTTCAACCCCGTCCACATCATGGCGCTGGTCGAAGTCGTGGTCGCCGAGCAGACGAGCGACGATACCGTCGCGTTCGCCGAGGAGTTCGTCGAGGAGATCGGCAAGACGGCCGTCGTCGTCGAGGATGCGCCTGGCTTCGCCACGTCACGACTCGGCGCCGCACAGGGTGTCGAGGCAATCCGGATGGTCCAGGCGGGCGTCGCAGCCCCTGCTGCCATCGACGACGGGATGGAGCTTGGTTACCGCCATCCGATGGGTCCGCTCCAGCTCACCGACGTTGTCGGCCTTGACGTGCGCCTTGACATCCTCGAACACCTGCGAGAAGAGCTCGGCGAGCGGTTCCGGCCGCCAGCGCTCCTGCGGCGGAAAGTCCGTGCGGGGAAGCTCGGAAAGAAAACCGGGGAGGGGTTCTACGTCTGGGAGGACGGCGAGGCTGTCGCCGTCGCGGAGGAGTTCCGATGAGTAACTCGGGATCCGACCCAACGGACACTCCCACCGTCGCGTTCGCCGCCGACTGCGAACTGATCGACGCCGACATTGGCGACCGCGCGTCACATGTTGCGACGGTGACGATCGACCGACCGGACGCGAGAAACGCGCTCAACGGCGCGGTTCGGGAGGAACTCATCGGCGTGTTCGGCGCGATCGAGACCGATGACGCGGTCAGAGTCGTCGTCCTCACGGGCAGCGACGAGGCCAATGCGTTCGTCGCGGGCGCCGACGTCGGAGAACTCCGGGAGCGGGGCGTCGTCGAGCAGCGTGAGGCCAGCCAGCAGCCGCGGGTGTACGAGAGGGTCGCGGACTGCTCGAAGCCGGTCATCGCCCGGGTGAACGGTCACGCGCTCGGCGGCGGCTGTGAACTGGCCCAGGCCTGCGATATCCGCATTGCTCGGGCGGACGCGAAACTCGGCCAGCCAGAGATCACCCTCGGACTCATTCCCGGGGGCGGGGGGACGCAGCGCCTTCCCCGACTCGTCGGGACCGGAGAGGCGATGAAGCTCATCCTTTCGGGAGAGCTCATCGACGCCACGGAGGCAGCCGATATCGGCCTCGTCGAGGAGGCGGTCCCGCCGGAGGAACTCGACGCGCGCGTCGACGACCTCGCTGGCGCCATCGCCGACCACAGCCCGCTCGCGCTCTCGCGGGCGAAAGAAGCGATCCGGGCGGCCGCTGAGCAGCCGCTTTCCCGCGGACTGGAGTACGAGACGGAGCTCTTCGTCGGTCTCTTTGCCAGTGAGGACAAAAACGAAGGGATCGACGCGTTCTTCGAGGAGCGCGATCCCGAATGGCGCGGCCAGTAGTGATGACGAACGACCCGCTCGCTCTCACGGGAATTGCCGGGCTCGCGGGCTGTAGCGGCGGCTCTACCTCTTTCAGCGCCGAGGCGGCGACGACGAGCACGGCCGATACGGGTTACGAGCGGCAAGACCAGCGTGAAGAGACCATCACACGAGAGTTTGCGGGACAGGAGGTGACAGTGACCAACGTCATCACCGAGTGCGACAAGGAGATCGATATCCCGTTAATCGGAAGCGCCAAACTCGGCGTATCCACCGCCTTCACCAGCCCAGAAGTGAACGTGGCGGGCCAGGAGTTCAACCCCATCGACGACGGGCGCACCGAGAAGATCGTCGGACAGCTCCAGAGTCGCTACGAGAGGCCGGACGCTCATGGCTAATGTGAGCCACCCGGAGTGAGCCGCGTCAGGAGATCAGTTCGGCGCCTTCCGTCGACAGCGAGACCGTCACGTCCTCACGTGCGTGCTGCTGAATCTGGTCGATGTTCCGCGTGAGCACCTCGAGGATATCCTCGGGCTCGGGGTAGACCAGCATGTTCTCGTCGTCGTCCTCCATCACGAGCTGCGTGTCAGAAAGCTGGATCTGCCCGTTTTCGATCGAGGCGACGATCGCCGAGAGCGCCTCCGAGCCACCGGGCTCGCCCTCCTTCACGCGGGTGATGTAGAGGCTATCCATCCCGATGAGGTCCTTGTACTCTCGAACTCGTTCCGCACAGTTGACCATGTCGCGGGTCACCGCTGTCTTCTCCGGGTTACCGTGCTCCCCTTCGTAGCAGTGTTTGCACACCCGCAGTTCCATCCGCATGGCTCCGGGTCGGGGCTGGTCGGGGAAATAGCTGTCTTCCTTGGAGCTATTCCCCGAGAGTTATAATGGGGCGGGTAAAGAGTGCCTACATGGCTGGGCTTCCTTACGTCGTGTTCGCGTGGTTCGTCGCAATCGTTGCCGTCGTCGGCGTGCTCGGGGTCACGATGGTCACCGACGGCCCCGGCGACAGTGCCACAGCGTCCGGAACTACCGCGATCGCGACCGCCCTGTTCGTCGTCGCCCTCGTGGCGTCGATGACGCTCTAAGGCGGCGTCCAGTTCGCCGCCAGGCGAGGCTACTTCCGGTTGCCAGAACATCCACGAGCCATGGCTACGAATAGCGGGGCACTCTCCCCCGAGACGGAACAGGCCGTTGAGCGTTACGTTGCTGAGTGGATGAGCGAGAACGGGGTTCCAGGTGCCAGCGTTGCGGTTGTGGAAGGGAGTGCGCCACAAGCAGCCGCACTCGAGGGAGGTGCTGAACTCAGCTACGCGGAGGGGTTCGGCGCCCGCGACCTCGACGACGACCTGCCCGCGACGCCCGACACGCTGTATGGAATCGGCTCCTGTACGAAATCCGTCGTCGCAACGGCGGTGCTGCAGTGTGTCGAACGCACGGAACTCGAGCTTTCTGACGCTGTTTCGGCGTACCTCCCGCATCTCTCCGACGTTCCGGGCGACCCGATTACCGTCGAGTCGCTGCTGACCCATACCTCCGGCATGCCCAGTGACGGCAACCTCTCGGCGCTCGTTACCCGGCTCACTGACATCGGTGATGCGAACGTCCCGCTCACCAGCGACGACGACTTCCGTCGGCACGTCCAGGCAAGTAGCGACGAGCGCTACACCGAGGAGGAGCATTTCTTCTACTACAACACCGGCTTCGCGCTGCTCGGGAAACTGGTTGCGGAGCTCACGGGCGTCGATTTCGAGCGGTACGTCCGGAAAAACGTCTTCAAGCCACTGGGGATGGAGCGCTCCTGTTTCACCGCCGAGCGCTTCGAGGCCGAAACGGACCGGATGAGCGCCTACTACGAGGAAGCCACCGAGGACGGAGAAACGGAGTGGCGCGAAGGGAGTCTCGGCTTCGCGGAGCCGATGTACGCTCCCGGCGGGCTCGCGAGTTCAGTCATCGAAACCTCCCGGTTCCTCCAGGCGCTGATGAACGGCGGCGAGTTCGGCGACGAGCGAATCCTGCAGGCCGACGCTGTCGGCGCGATGACGACGCCGTCGATCACTCGCTACGAGAACGTCGACGGCGTGGAACGGGAGTACGGCTACGGGCTCTCTGTCCAATCGTTCCTCGACGACACGCTCGTCGGCCATGGCGGGATGATGGGGACGACGACGGCATTCATCGGCTATCTCGCCGATGCAGACGTGGGTGTCGTCATCGCCTGCAACACCGCGCCGGCACACCACCCAACCGTCGCTGGCCACGCGCTGCTGGCTATCTTGCAGGGCGAGGAGCCCGAGGAGGTGGTGCCGCGGCTGGCTCTGGAACGGAAAGCAGACTCCCTCGTCGGCGAGTACGAGTCCTACCGCGATATCCAGTCGGCGACCGTCGAGCGCGAGGGAACCACCCTGTCCGTGGAGGTGGAGGGCCGCCTCGGCGACCAATCGCTGACGCTGTTCCCCAACAGTTCGAACCCGGACGATCTCAGCTACTATACGGTTTCCGGTGACTCACGCGTCCCCATCGAGTTCCTCGACACTGACGGGGGGGTAGATATGCTGCTCCAGCGCTGGCGGCTCCACCGACAGCACGAGTAGTTGGCGGCGACTACTCGACCGATTCGTCGTCGAGGTCAGCCTCCCTGTCTACATCACGGTGAATTGCGGGGTCATCGACGGCGACCCGTTCGACCGGGTTGCGTGCAATCAGCTCCCGGCCCCCGATATCGCCCGAGACAGCAGCCAGCGCGTCGAAATGGCTGGCATCGAACAGGACGGGATTTCCACGCGTCCCCTGATACTCCGGGACGACGATACTCGCATCCGACTTTTGCCAGCGCCCACTGACCCGCCGGTACGTCGATGGCTCGACCCAGGGCATATCTCCCAGTGCGAACAGGGCGGCGTCGGCCTCCCGTTCACGCGCCCAGTCGACGCCACATGCGACGGAACTGGCCTGGCCGCACGCGTAGTCTGGGTTCTCGACAGTATTGATATCCACCGGCTCGAGCGCCTCGCGGACCCGCGACGCCTCGTGACCCAGTACCGCGACGGCGTCGTCGACGGGTGCCGCGACCAGCCGTTGGGCTGCGAGTCGGACGATCGGCTGCCGGTTCGTCGGGTCACCCTCACTCGATCGATGTTCGACCCGTGCCAGGAGTTTGTTCTCGCCCTCGAACCGCGTTCCCAGCCCGGCAGCGAGAAGAACGCCCACGACGTCGCCACGATGCGCCATGGGAAGTTGCGCGCCCCCACTTGCAAAAACCCTCGGAGGGAGCATAGTCGGATCGTTGCGGTACCCGAAAATGACGATTTCAGGCTGGCGGAAGTCAGGTTCTTTGAAGCAACGTGTCGTGATTTTCGACGCGATGCCTTCGTTTCGTTCCGCAACCGGTGAGAAGCGATTGGCGCTTATCCACCCGTGTATGAGGTCATCGACACGCCGTTCGAAACCGGCCTCTCTATCGGCGAACAGCCGATACTGAGATTTACGTGAGGGAACAGAGCTGATCAAGCGGGGACGGCCCTGACGCCGACGCACCGAACCAGCCGGACCAGCCCGACTTCGACGGCCGATATTCGGGTGCCGGTCCCGACTCAGGCAGTTCTCCGAGGACTGGACCCGTGACGAGCGAGTCTGCCGCCTCGGACTTATCGTCGGCCGCCGGTCTCCCAGTCCAGATCACTCAACTGCTCCAGCGCCGTCCGAACCTCGGCGGACCCCGATTCGATTTGTCGGGTGCCGCTCTCGACGCCGACGGTCGTCACAGCGGCGTGTACCGCCTCGACACCTAACTGTCGCGCAAGCGCCAATGCGTACGTTGCCGCCTGTAGTTCGTAGCGGTCCCAGCACTCCCTGTCGAGCGGTTTGAGCACAACTTTCAGGTCGTCGACCCGCCAGCGCCCCTCGGCATCCACGGAGACGATATCGGCCTCCCCACCAATCTCGACATCCACCCCGGCCTGCCCGTTGCCGCCAACTCGGGCGATGGCATCGAGGGGCTCTTCGACGTACAGCTGCCTGCTCTCCTGGAGTCGCTCCCACAGGGCGCTCTCAGCCAGTGCCGGAAGGAGCGTCCCTTCGACGTACTGTCTGAGGCGCTCGCGCTCCGCGTGGGCGACCCCGCGGGTGTGGCATCTCAGTGCCCGGTCGACTGCTGCAGGGAGCGGTCCGCTTCCCTCCTGAAGCGTCGTCGTCGTGACCGACCGGTCGAGCGCAACCGTGAACACATCGTGGGCAACATCGCCGACAACGGCGGGGCTCATCGTCTCGAACGTCAGCGGCAGTGCCTCGGAGACCCCAGCGTGGTCAGTATGGAGTGCGCGGCCGCTCAGATGGGCCAGCACGTGTTCGTCGGGCGATGTCGAGAGCGCATAAACCGTACTTGGGTTCACGAAACGCGGCGTCCAGCCTCGTGGCGGAACGGGGTCCGGCTTGGGTGCCGACTTAGCAGGGTCACCCGTTTCAGCCGTGTTACTGGCCGTCTTCGGCTCGGGCCCAGTCGGTCGGTGGACGGCCACACGGACTGGTTCGTGGTGACCAGGAGCGCCGACTGTGTACTCGGCGGGACTGCTGGCGTCGAACTCGAAGGCCTGGCGGAGCGTGTCGACCCAGCGGTCACGCGGCTCCGGCTCGTCACGGCGTTCGGGCAGCGGGAGCACGAGATGGTCACGCGCACGGGAGAGCGCGACGAACAGGAGTCGCCAGCGCTCGGCTCGGGTGTCGGCGACGGCCCCCCGACTCGGTGCCGGACCGGCGAGGCGGTCTTCACCAGGAACCCAGCGTTCGCTTGCCCAGCGAAGCCCTGCATGGTCGTCGTCGGGTTTGGCCTTCGGGTTGTACGGGCCGCCAGCGAGCACGGTTCCGTCGAGCGAGGGGTAGTCGTCCTCGGTTCTGTGGGTCCCAGGCGGCGCCAGCCCGACGTGACGGCCGTGGCTGAGAAATCGATCGAGATACGGGCCGATCCGTCCCAGTCCCGCACCGAGATCGGCGACCGCGACAACGTCGTCCTCGTCGCCTTTGGCGCCGTGAATCGTACGGAAGGTCACATCGGCACCGTCGGTAGTCGCCGCCCGCTTGTCCGTCACCGCTTGGCCCTTCGTCGGCAGGCTCGGCCCCCGTCGCGAGTTTCGCCGGGCGTGTCCAAGCGCGGCTGCGAGCTGGGCGAGTGAGTACGTCTCCTCGCCCTCCCAGTCGACGACAGTTGCGACCAGCCGGTCCAGCACGGCGATGTCGTCAGTGGCTGCGGTGCTCCGGTCGAACGGGTCGGACGCGAGCGAGAGCGTCTCGATGACATCGCTCACCACGTCCGCCCCGGCGCCTGCCAGATGCGACGGCCGACGTTCCGCCAGTTCCGCGAGGCCGTCGACGAACTCGCCCTCGGTCCCTGAAAGCCGGCCGCTATCGGCGACAGCCTGAATCGACCAGTCCGAGCGCATGAGCCTGTCGACCAGCGTGTTGAGGGGCAGGGCGTCGTCGTTCGTGAGCTCGAGCGTCTTCGACTGGCTGGTCGGTGCCTCCAGCCACTCGACGACGCCACAGACGGCCCCGACCAGTGGATGGTCGAACAGCGCGCGGCTCGTGTCCCTGACCGAGAGCCCGGCGTCGGCGAAGGCGTCGATGTAGCTCCCCATGTGTGTCCGGCGCTGGAAGAGGACAGTCACGCCGGGCTCAGCCGTATCCGCAGTCTCGAAGCGGCCGTCACTGAGGCCCGCTGCGATGCAGTCGGCCAGCGCCTGGGCCTCCCCCACACCATCTGCCGGGTCGATCCACGTTCCGTTTCCTGGTTGGCCTCGGCCCCCGAAGGCGGCGATATGGAGGCTCGGCTCGGCTATCGACTTACGGACAGTGGTGAGGGGTTGATAATCGCCGTCGCCAGTGCCTCCCCGCGTCGGGTCCGTGAACACTGGGTCGAACACCGTGTCGATCGCCGCCGCGACCTCCGGACGGCAGCGGTACGTCCGGGTGGCGCGTGCCGCCTCGTGAGTTGTCCAGTCGACGCCGAAGTACTCGCCATCCTCGACAGCCGCTGCGAAGAGGCTCGGCTGCGCGTTGCGCCACGCGTAGATACTCTGGTTCCGGTCGCCGACCAGGAGGACGCGGCTGTCGGCGTCGACCAGCGGCGCCAGCGCGTCGTGTTGGGCGCGGGAGACGTCCTGTGCCTCGTCCACGATGACCGTCGAGAGCCGGTTCGTGTAGCGCTCCCGAAGCCGCTCGCGGAACGGGCTGGCGTACCGGGGTTCCGCGAAGAACGTCGCGATCCAGTGGGCGACGTCGACGTGCGCGACAACGCCGTTGGCTCGGCAGGCCTCGTCGTAGGCGTCGAGGTAGGCGTCGAGGACCGTACAGAACGCTTCGATGGTCCCATGCCACTCCTCGTAGCACGCGGCGTCAGCGGTCACTACGGCGTCAGGCTCCCCGTCGGGGTCAGCGGCCAGGCGGTCTTCCACCGCGTCGCGCTCGGCCGGGCCGAAGAACCGCGTCACATCTCGCAACACGGCCGCCAGCGACGCAGGCGGCCCATCCGGGTAGGCGCCCTCGACCACCGCTTCGAGGCGGTCGCGGAGTCCGTCGACGCCGAGTCGGCGCTCGCGGCAGGCACTCCGAGCCGTTGCGAGCAGATCGTTCAGGTCGTCGTCGAATCGTCCCTCCGGATAGGCGTCGTCGAGTTGTGCCAGGACTCCTTCGAAGGAATCATCGCCACGAACGATCGTAAGCGCGTCGCCGTGGACACCGGCGAGCGCCGAGCTGTCCCCGACGTCCGGGACGCCATCGAAGCCGACCTCCTCGGCGATAGCGTCGAAGACGCCCCCCAGCACGCTGTCGATCGTTCCCACGCGGTCGCTGCCCCGGAGGGCGGCCGCGAGCCCTGCCGCATCCGCCTCGGAAAGCGGGACGGGCGCTGCTGAATCCGTCGCCAACCCGACGAGCGCTGCCTCGACGCCGGGGAGGATACTTGCGGCATCGTCCCGCGAGAAGGATGTGAGACAGAGCGTTTCGGCCGGGCTCTCCGCACCCACTGCAGTCTTCCGGGCGAGGTCCTCGGCGGCGACGCTGTCGACGGTGACGGATTTCCCCGCTCCAGGCCCACAATCGAGCACAAACAGCCCCGATTCGCGGGAGAAAAACGCATCCCTGATCTCCGCCTGGACACCCTCGAGCTGGCGGTACCCATCGGACTCACTGTCGGCCTCGGCCGAGGGTTCTTCAGTCATGGCGAACCACCGCCGACGGCGGGCGTGAGCGTCTCCGGGAGCGCTCCACCGGCCAATAGCGACTGGACCGTCTCCTCGCCACACTGCCGAGGGGACAGCGTCGAGAGCAGGGGGGAGCGCTCCTGGGGAGTCCCCTCCCGGCTCCGCCGGAAGCGGGTACAGAGTAGCTGCCCGCTCGCAGCGTCGACGGCGCTCGCGAGGTGGTCCGTTTCGCGGGAAGCGGTCCAGCGGCCGGGGACCGCGAGCCGGCGAGCGGCAGCGCTCTCGCCCGCGACGACGGCCGACCGGAATGGGCCGGGGAAGACGCTCTCGGGCCGACGCGGCCAGATGCCGTCGACCAAACCCACAGCGACGACGTGGGGTACCTGCTTGAGCCAGGCGTCCGTCGCGTCGACAACGTCGACGGCGGCTGCGTTCGCGTGCTCCCGGCGACCGGGTCGTGTCGCGACGACCTGTTCGGCCAGCTCCGCGACGGCGAGCCACGACCGTGGGAGGTCACCGGCCGCAAGCCACTCGTCGTACTTCCCGCGAGTGTCGACGAGCAGCTCCTCGACCCGGACGATCGCCCGCGCGAGCTGTGCGGTTCGGCCCAGATCGGCGGCGTCGTTCGCGAAGGTCTCAGGGAGTACGCGCTCTCGGTAGGCATCGAGAACCGGCTCGAACGTCCCGTGAAGCGCCGCGGGCTCGGGGCTGTCCGGCTGGGCGGCGACCCAGTCCAGATACGTCCGCAGCGGCCCAGCAGCCGCAGTGTCCTCGACCTGCTCGGCCCACGCGGCCAGCGTTCGAGGACCCGCACCATCGCGTACATCAGCGAGCATCGCGCGGGACGCCGCGACAGTGGTCGACGAGCGCGGCCAGGGGTCGTTCCCTTCCGGTTCAGCCGACTCCGGTGGAACCCAGCGGAACTCGAGAGGCCTGAGCAGTGTCTCCACCGTCGGCTCGTCCGTTCCCAGCAGCGTGCAGACGGCGTCGAATAGCCGATAGGGGAGCGTCTGCTCGACCGGGAGCTGCGCCCAGACGGCAAGGCTGAACCCGTGTCTGTTGGCTGCCCGCTCGAGCCGGCGTTCGTACTCGTTGGCGTCTCGAGCCACCACCAGCAGGTCGCTCGGGGAGACACCTGTTCGAAGCAGTCCGGCGACGGCGGCTGCGGCGAGCCGCCCCTCCGCCTCGGGCGTCTCGGCGACCAGTTCGGTCATCGGGATCTCCGGGGGAGCGAACCCCGTGCCAGCAGTACCCTCGAGGAGGCCAGCCCGGTCCGAAAGCCGGTCAGTCAACCGGTCGGCAATGGCCGGTCCGGTCCCTGCGCGGAGATAGAGCCGCACCTCGACCCCAGCCACGGTCACCGCGGTCAGCAGGTCGAGCAGTGGCGCATCGACGGCGCTGATGCCGGCCAACGAGAGCTGGTCGATCTCCGGGAACGCTTTCTGCCAGTTGTCGGGCTCTCTGCGGACCAACGATGCCGCTCTCCGGAGGAGTGCCTCCCGAGAGTGGGTCGGGCCGACCCTGTCGGCGAGCCCCTGTTCCAGCGCGCGAACGCCGGCGACGATATCCGCTGTGTCGCGGGCCGCGACCGGTGGTAGCTGCTCGGCAGTGGTTTCCAGGGCGGTGAGCCGCTTGGGCTCCCACGCGGTCATCCCGGCGATACGGCGGTGTGCCGCCGCTATTGCTCCACGGTGTGCCGGAAGCTCGCTCCCGAACGCGGCCTGTAGCCGCCCGTTTGCGTCAGTCGACTCCGCCAACAGCGTCTCGAGGTGTTTGAGTCGGTCGATACGATCGATCGTCCGAGTCTCGAGTCCAGCCGCATCGAACACTGCGGCGGCGATGGTCGGTGCGTCGGTGAACCGGTAGCTGCTCCGTGGGCTCGCACGCCGGGCGAGGCGGCGCTCGAGATTGCGGCGATGGAGTCGCTCCGGCGTGACGACGAGCGCTGTCGGCTCCGGCGAACGGTTCGTCCGGTCGAGGAGCTGTTCCGCGTCATCGACGACTGCCCGCAGCGACCCGGCGTGAGCGTCGCCGCTCATGGTGTGAGGCGACGCACGGTCGGTCGGTTGGGAGGGTGGTGTCGGTGGATAGAGACGCAAAGGGCTGGCGCCGGTAAGTAAACACGGGACAGTCACGGGCCGGACAGGCTACTGTGGCCGCTTCGTTCCACGCTCTGGTGGTCTCACATACTCTCGGTTTCGAGCATTTGAAACGGACTTGTCCGCAAATCCCGTCGGGGAGTCAGTCACGCGACCTGCTCACGCTCGACGGTCGGCACCGGAACCTCCTCCAGAACGTCTTCGAGCACGGCGTGTTTCGACACGTCGTTAACCCGCGCTTCGGGGGTGAGCACGAGTCGATGGGCCAGGGCGGGGCGGGCAATTCGCTTCACGTCGTCGGGGGTGACAAACTCCCGCGAGTGGAGGACTGCGCTCGCACGGGTGAGTTCGAACAACCGCTGGGTCCCCCGGGGCGAGACACCGACCTCGACCCGGCGGTCCTCGCGGGTCGCCCGACAGAGATCGGCGATATAGTCGAGCAGGTCGTCGTCGATGTGCACAGTCTCGGGGACCGTTTGGAGAATCTCGACCATCCCCTCTTCGAGCACCGTCTCGACGGAGGGCTCCTGCTCGGTCCGGCCTGCACGGCGCCGAAGCAGTTCGATTTCGCCATCGCGGTCGGGGTACCCCATCGAGCTTTTCACCGCGAACCGGTCGACCTGGGCCTCCGGGAGCGGGAACGTTCCCTCGCTCTCGACGGGGTTCTGTGTCGCGATGACGAAAAACGGCTCGGGGAGCTCGTAGGTCTCACCCTCGACGGTGACCTGCCCCTCGGCCATCGACTCCAGCAGCGCCGCCTGGGTTTTCGGCGGCGCGCGGTTGATCTCGTCGGCGAGCACGACGTTGGCGAACACCGGCCCGCGCCGGAACTCGAAGCTCCCGTCGTTCTCGTTGAACACGTTCGTGCCGGTGATGTCCGAAGGGAGGAGGTCCGGGGTGAACTGCACGCGGGAGAACGTGAGCCCCAGCGCGTCGGCGACGCTGCGGGCGGTCAGGGTCTTCCCGGTGCCGGGGACGTCCTCCAGCAGGACGTGCCCGCGGGCGAGCACACCGATGAGGACGGTCTCCAGGAACTCCTGGCGGACGATAACCGATCCCTCGATGGCGTCGAGCACCGCCGAACAGCGCTCGCCAGTCTCCGGGACGGTTAGGGTATCGGGGGACATGTACTGAGAATACCCCCCGAGAGGCAAAAGTCCTCGTCCACCCGCTCTGCTCTC
Organism: Halolamina sp.; assembly: GCF_036626355.1. Lineage (GTDB taxonomy): Archaea > Halobacteriota > Halobacteria > Halobacteriales > Haloferacaceae > Halolamina. Next base: position 16,781 of record NZ_JAZKRY010000066.1, read on the forward strand.
GCAGTCGGGAGCGGCTCCGTCTCATGTCGACCGTCC
>NZ_JAZKRY010000067.1:0-16153 GCF_036626355.1 Halolamina sp.
ACACCCACACCCACTCCGACCGAGACTGAAACACCCACACCAACCCCGACCGAGACGACGACAGTAACGGAGACAACGGTGACCGAAACCACCAACGGAGGTGAGTGAAGCGTGGCCGAAGGCGGATATCAGTTAACGAAGCGACGGGTGTTGGTGCTCCTGATGCTCCTCATCATCGTGTTAGGTGGCGGTATCGGTGTGATCAACGAAAGCGGGATCACACAGTTCGGTGACGAGAATACGGATCCAAGCGAGCCCACAGTGACCGTTACCCCGCCAGCAACCGAAACACCGAGAGAAACGGCGACTCCCACATCCGACACAGGGGGCAAGACGACTGCCACCGAAACGGCAACGCCGTCCGAAATTTCGGGCTCGATAGCTATCGACGCCTCGGCACCGGAGGATGTGAAAAATGGCGCCGGGAAGGTAATCGAACTCAGTGGTGAGATCTCCGGAACCGCCAGCTGGGAGGGGTCGGTCGATAGCGCCGTCGTCATCGTGAGTAGCTGGTCTCCCGAAGACGGCTGGAGCGAGATTCGCCGGACGACTGTCTCACCCACTAATAGCTCACTCGCGCTCGAGGAGGTGTTCAAGGGTACGGAGACCCGCTATGTTACAGGTCAGCGGGCGAAGGCGTTTACCAACCCTCACGAGGCGACGACCCTCACCAGAACGGGCTACATCGGCGTGACGGTAGTGCTGTTCGAGGACAGCGAGGAGAAAGGGCAACTCGTGAATATGACCGAATACAGCCTCAACGTCACCAACGTCGGAAGCGCCGACGTATCTCTCGACCTCGAGGAGGCGACGAGCGAGACCGGGGGCGCCGCAAGTGACAATGTGGCCCCGGGTGCGACCGGTTATCGGTCGATCACGCTCGAGAACGCCGGGAGCGCGTCGGGAACCCTTCGCGTGTTCCTGACCAACGTGACCGGGTCGGAGAACGGGTTCGCCGACGCGGAAGCGGCCGTCGATGACGACCAGGACAGCGAACTGCTCGAGCAGCTTCAGCTCCGGATTGCGGTGGTGACTGATAACGGCCGGAACTACCTGCTTGGCGGGCCGGACGAATACGCCCCGTTGACGAGACCGCTGTTCGGTGCCCGGTCCGGCGAGGTCGGAGGTGTTTCGCTTCCGGCCGGCGAGCGTCGAGCCGTCGTCGTGGAGTGGTGGCTCCCGGAATCGGCCGGCAACGAGGTCATGACCGACACGGTGGGCTGGGATCTGAAGTTCGTTCTCGAGAGCGACGGAACGACCGAGTGACCACCGACTCAGCCGTACATCAGCCGGATGTTCAGTGCGGTCGTGAAGGCCCCAACGACCGCTAACGCGACGGGCGGGAGGTAGTAGAGCAGGCCGTCCTCCCGATTCGCGGCGTCCACGCTGAGTGAGATACACATGAGAAACACGGCGATTTTCAAGGAAACGAGTCCTGGCTGGCCAAACGCGTCGATCGCAGCGCGGATGATGCCGTTGGCCTCGACGACCGTCTTGCTGAACTCCATCAGCGCAACCGTCGTTACCACGTCGCCGACGCCGTATGTCGCGACGGCGATAATCCAGAGTCGGGTAAACTCCGTCTGGTCGACGCTCGTGCCATCGAGCGAGAGCCAGGGGTGGAGTGCCATGGGGCTGAACTCGAAAGCAGTTGAAAAATATCTGTTGGTTCACCGTCTTTTAGATACTGATCACCAGCGGTGAAACGAACAACGACCGTTCCTGGGGACGCAAGCGAAACGTTCAATCCGTGGGAGCAACCGTTCGTCGAAACGCTCAAGTAGTGGGCCTGAGTCTCTTCAACTGATCACGCCAAACACAGCTTCTTCGCTAACCACGCCCAATACCGTCTCACTCGTCGATTTCTTTCGAAAAACGTGTGAGTTCGCAGCCGACAGGTTTTTAAGCCTCCACATGCTACCCACAAGTGAGACGAACAAACCGCAGACCCATCTTTCCCACCCCACATAATGTCCGATAAGGTTCAGACGTACACCGACGAGCGTGCCGACACTGCACAGAGCGACGAACAAACGACGGAAACCGAGGAGGAGTCGGTCGACGAGCTTGTCTGTCCGGAGTGCGCTGGAAGCCTCGCGACAGACACCGAGCACGGCGAAACCGTCTGCGAGGACTGCGGCCTGGTCGTCGACGAGGACAGCATCGACCGCGGCCCCGAATGGCGCGCATTCGACTCCCGCGAGAAGGACGAGAAATCCCGCGTCGGCGCCCCGACGACGAACATGATGCACGATAAGGGGCTCTCGACCAACATCGGCTGGCAGGACAAGGACGCCTACGGCAACCAGCTCTCAGCCAGCCAGCGCCAGAAGATGCAGCGCCTGCGCACCTGGAACGAGCGGTTCCGGACGCGAGACTCCAAGGAACGGAATCTGAAGCAGGCACTGGGCGAGATCGACCGGATGGCCTCCGCGCTTGGTCTCCCCGAAAGCGTTCGCGAGACTGCGTCTGTCATCTATCGGCGCGCACTCAGCGACGACCTGCTCCCCGGACGCTCTATCGAGGGTGTCTCCACGGCGGCACTGTACGCCGCCGCCCGGAAAGCCGGCACGCCCCGGAGTCTGGACGAGATTTCGGCTGTCTCACGGGTCGAGAAAGACGAAATCGCCCGTACCTACCGCTACGTCGTACGTGAGTTGAAACTGGAGATCCAGCCCGCCGACCCCGAGCAGTACGTCCCCCGCTTCGCGAGCGACCTCGGCCTCTCGGACGAGGCTGAGCGCCGTGCCCGACAACTGCTCCAGACCGCAAAGGAACAGGAGGTCCACTCGGGGAAATCACCCGTCGGACTTGCGGCCGCCGCAGTGTACGCCGCCTCGCTGCTCACCAACGAGAAGGTGACCCAGTCCGAGGTCAGCGAAATCGCGAACATCAGCGAGGTCACCATCCGTAACCGGTACCACGAGCTGCTGGAGGCCGAAGAGTCGATCCACATGCCGTAATCCCTCGGCACAATCCTACTCCCGTTGTCGGTTCCGATTACGAAGCTGAAAGTCGTCTCCGTGTTCGACGTCGCGAGAACGCACCCGCAGATCTCCAGGCACTCGACGGAGACATAACGATGTTCGGATGGTGGCTCTGTTCCAGATCCTGTACAGGCCCGGGATAAGCCGCCAGGCTCCCGAGATCCGGCCTGAGGAACGACGCCCTCCACCGACGGACCGGCGGGGTTTTTGCCCCGTAGAGACCAATTATTGAGTATGACTGGCGACGGCCTGCTTGACGTGGTGGACAGCGCGGAACACCGGATGATCCGCGACACCGTCCGTGAGTTCTGTGAAGAGGAGATCGCCCCCATCGCACAGAAGATCGAGAACGAACACCGGTTTCCCGAAGAAATCTTCGAGGAGCTCGCGTCGCTGGACATAATGGGCGTCCCCGTCTCCGAGGAGTACGGCGGACTCGGCGGCGATCAACTCATGTATGCGCTGGTTACGGAGGAGCTCGGCCGCGTCTCTGGCGGCATCGGGCTCTCCTACGCCGCCCACGTCTCGCTGGGCTCGAAACCCATCGAGGCGTTCGGCAGCGAGGCCCAGAAAGAGGAGTGGCTCGAACCGTTGGCGGGCGGCGAGGAAATCGGCGCGTGGGCGCTCACCGAACCCGGGAGTGGCTCGGACGCCTCCGACATGGACACGATGGCCGTGAAGGACGGCGACGAGTACGTGCTCAACGGCACGAAGCAGTTCATCACCAACGCCAACGTCGCCAACAGCGTGCTTGTCAAGGCCGTCACGGACTCCACTGAGGGCTACGGCGGCATCTCGACGTTCATCGTCGACCCCGAGAACGACGACGGCTTCGAGATCACGACGGTCTGGGAGAAGATGGGACTGAACTGCTCGCCCACCTGCGAGATCCAGCTCGACGACGTGCGTATCCCCGAGGACCGCCTGCTCGGCGAGGAGGGCGAAGGCTGGGAGCAGACGAAGCAGACGCTCGACGGCGGTCGCATCTCCATCGCTGCGCTCTCCACGGGGCTCGCCCAGGGCGCCTACGAGGCTGCCAAGGAGTACGCCGGCGAGCGTGAGCAGTTCGGCCAGCCGATTTCGAAGTTCGACGCCATTCGCGACAAGGTGGTCGACATGCACCGCAAGACCGAGCGCGCCCGCCTGCTCACCCACAAGGCCGCCTGGAAGTACGACCAGGGCGAGGAAGTCAACCGCGAGTCTTCGCTCGCCAAACTCGACGCCAGCGAGGCCGCCCGCGAGGTCGCCGAGGAGTCGGTCCAGACGCTCGGCGGCTACGGCTACACGGAGGATTTCGCCCCGCAGCGCTTCTACCGCGACGCCAAACTGATGGAGATCGGCGAGGGAACCAGCGAGATCCAGCATCTCGTCCTCGGCCGACAGCTCGGCCTCTGAGCCAGGCACCGTCAGCCACCAATACACGATCTCGCTGTCGCCCTCGCCACGAGCGAGGGCGTAGCCCCGTTCTTCATTGGTGGGACCGCTACCGTCTGACCCATTGGAAACGACCCGCCCGACTCTCCGGATTCTGATAGGTGGAACGTGTCCCCGACACCGAGAGACGCACCGACGGAGATCGTTCCCTCACCCGAGAACCGTCAGCACAGTCGCCACGGAGGGGGGACCGAAACCCTTACTCCCAATCCGGGGTGAGCGGAAGGCATGAGCGACGACGACGGCGAGACGCCCGCAGTCACTGCTGAGGAGGTCCGCAACGTCGCGGAGCTCGCTCGCGTGGACCTCACCGAAGACGAGGTCGAGGAGTTCGCCGAGCAGTTCGAGGCGGTGCTCGGGGATTTCGAGACCCTGGACGAGGTGCCCGAGGTAGAGAGCGAGCCGGACCTGGTCAACGTCATGCGGGACGACGAGGTGGAGGAGGGGCTCTCCCAGGAGGAGGCGCTCCGGAACGCCAGCGAGACCGAGGACGGCTACTTCAAGGGACCCCGGGTGTCGTAGATGGCCGAACTCAACTGTTACATTACCGAGCAGCGCATCGAGGGGGCAGACGATGGTGTGCTCGACGGGAAAACCGTCGCCGTCAAGGACAACATCTCGACGGTGGGCGTCGAGACGACCTGCGGCTCGAAGATGCTGGAGGGGTACGTCCCGCCCTACGATGCGACGGTCGTCGAACGGCTGAAAGACGCCGGCGCGACCATCGCTGGGAAGGCGAACATGGACGAGTTTGGGATGGGGACGACGACGGAAACCTCGTACTACGGCGCGACGCTCAACCCCGTCGACACCGGGCGAGTGCCGGGCGGCTCCTCGGGCGGCTCCGCGGCGGCCGTCGCTGCAGGCGAGGCCGATCTGGCGCTCGGGACCGACACAGGAGGCTCCATCCGCGCACCGGCGGCGTTCTGCGGCGTCGTCGGCATCAAGCCGACCTATGGGCTGGTATCGCGTTACGGTCTCATCGCCTACGCGAACTCGCTGGAACAGATCGGCCCCATCGCGGCAACTGTCGAGGAGGCCGCAGGCCTGCTGGACGTGCTCGCCGGCCCGGACGAACGGGATGCGACGACGGTCGAGGAGGGTGCCGACTCGGACTACGCGGCGGCCGCCGACGGCGATGTTGCTGGGATGACCATCGGCGTCCCCGTCGAACTCGTCGAGGGGGCCGACGAGGGCGTCGTCGAGACGTTCTGGAACGCCATCGCCAAGCTCGAAGACCAGGGCGCGGAGTACGTCGAGGTGTCGATGCCCTCCGTCGAGAAAGCCGTCGCCGCCTACTACGTCATCGCGATGTCCGAGGCGTCCTCGAACCTGGCGCGTTTCGACGGCACCCGTTACGGACTCAACGCCACCGATGTCGAGGGCGCTGGCGACCTCTCGGCGGAGGGGAACTGGAACGAGGCGTTCGCCAAAGCCCGCGAGGACGGGTTCGGCCCCGAGGTCAAACGACGCATCCTCCTCGGAACGTTCGCGCTCTCCGCTGGCTACCACGACCGCTACTACGGGAAGGCCCAGGACGCTCGCGCGTGGATCAGGCAGGATTTCGACGACTCGCTGGACGAGGCCGACGTGCTCGCATCGCCGACGATGCCGGTGCCGCCGTTCGAACTCGGTGAGGGGTTGAAGGACCCGCGGACGATGTATCTCGCAGACGCCAACACCGTTCCGATCAATCTCGCGGACGTGCCGGCAATCTCCGTGCCGGCGGGCGAATCTGACGGCCTCCCGGTCGGAATGCAGCTCATCGGCCCGAAGTACGGTGAGGAGCGGATCATCCGGGCGGCGAGCGCGCTCGAATAACGCAGTTTATATTGCTTTACCGACAATTACGGGGATATGAAGACCACCCCCCTCACCCCTGCCGACGACGCAGTTCTGTCTCACGCTCGCGATCTGAACGAGGAGACGTTCGACCCGGAGTTCTTCGACGGCGCCCATATTGTTGCGTCGTCGGTTCGTCCCACCGACGGCGTGCCCCACGACGGTGTCAGCCTCCCAGCGAGCATCGGCCGAGCGTCCTCGTGTGCGGAACCGGTCGCAATCGGCTCGGCGATGGCAGCAGGCGACAATCGCGAAGAGCTGGAGGCTTGCGTCGCCGTCGCCTCCCCGACGCCTGAGCACGACGCCGAGGAGATCCGGGTCGTTCCACCCTGCGGCGTCTGTCGGGAGCTGCTGGTCGACTACAACCCGGAGCTGCGGATTCTGGTTGCCGATGACGGCGAGCTCGGAACCGTCGCCGCCCAGGAGCTCCTCCCGGTTCGGCCGTGGTGAGTTTCGGGGAAGCCAGGCCGCGGAATATCCGCCGCAAAACGGGGTTCTTTACCCCCGGTCGTCCTCCTCGTAGCTACATGAGCGACCTTGCACTCCCAGCTATCGGTCTCGGCACCTCCGGCATGACCGGTGACGAATGTGTCGAGAGCGTCCGCGCCGCGCTCGAAACCGGCTACCGGCATATCGACACCGCACAGATGTACGACAACGAGCCCGCAGTCGGTGCGGGCATCCGCCTCGCGGACGTGGACCGCGAGGACGTCGTTCTCGCGAGTAAGGTGCACCCGGAGAACCTCGCATACGAGGATGCCAAACGCACCGCCGAGGAGAGCCTGGTCCGGCTCGGCGTCGACAGGCTGGACATGCTCTACGTTCACTGGCCAACCAACGCCTACGAGGCCGAGGAGACACTGCGAGCGATGGACGAACTCCACGACGCAGGCGTCACCCGACACGTCTGTGTCTCGAACTTCACCCCTGAACTGCTGGACGAGGCCCGCGACATCCTCGACGCCGATATCGCTGCCAACCAGGTTGAGTGCCACCCGCTGCTCCCACAGGATGAGCTCCGGGCGGACGCCGCCGAGGACGGCCACACGCTGGTCGGCTACGCCCCGCTGGGGCAGGGAAAGATCTTCGACGTCCCCGAACTCCAGCAGGTGGCCGAGCGCCACAGCACCTCCCCGGCCGCGGTCTGTATCGCCTGGGCCATCCGGAAAGACGCATTGGTGCCGATTCCGAAAGCCAGCACCGAGGAGCATCTGGAAGCCAACGTGGCCGCGAGCCGACTGGAGCTGACCGACGAGGATATGGCGACCATCGACGGCATCGAAGAGCAGCGCCGACTCATCGACCCGGACCGGGCGGCCTGGAACCAGTAGCAGCCCTTTCGGGGATTCCCGATCTGTCCGGCCGTGCCGGCGAACGCTTAACACCCGTCGGCCGAATTTCGGCGTATGACCGAAAACGCGAACCCTGAAGCAGCCGGCGACCCGGACGACCGCTCACTCAGCGATATCGACCCGGAGGCACGTGCCCGAGCGCTCCAGTCACTGCTCATCGAAGAGGGGCTGGTCACGACCGACGCCGTCGATGAACTCGTCTCGCTCTACGAGGAGGACGTCGGGCCGATGGTGGGCGCGCAGGTTGTCGCCGAGGCCTGGACCGATCCCGACTACAAAGCGCGACTGCTCGAGGAGGGCATCAGCGCCGTCGCGGAGCTCGGCGTCAGCCTGGAGGAGGAAGTGATGGAGCTCCGTGTCGTCGAGAACGACCCCGAGACCCACAACATCGTCGTCTGCACGCTCTGTTCCTGCTACCCCTGGGCGGTGCTTGGGCTGCCACCGACGTGGTACAAATCGCCGGCCTACCGCTCCCGGGTCGTGAAGGAGCCGCGGGCGCTGCTGGCCGAGGAGTTCGACACGGAGCTTCCGGACGAGGTCTCCGTCGAGGTGTGGGACTCCAACTCCGAGATTCGCTATCTGGTGCTTCCCCAGCGGCCCGATGGGACGGAGGGGATGGAAACAGACGAACTGGCTGACCTGGTGAGCCGAAACGCGATGATCGGTGTCGAGCGACTCGGGGGCGAGCTATGAGCGAGCAGATGGTGGCTGACTCGCTCGTCGACGGTGACGCGACGTTCGCCGAGCCGTGGCAGGCCCGCGCGTTCGCGCTCGCAGTGGCGGTGACCGACGAGAAGAACGGGTCGGGTCTCGGCTCCTGGAGCGCGTTCCGAGAGCGGCTGGTACGGGAAATCGACGACGCTGAGTCGGCTCCGGCTCTCCTCAACCGTGATGAGCCCGTGGAACTCGATGGGGACGAGGACCGCTACTACCGCCAGTGGCTTTCGGCGCTGGAGCGACTGCTCGCGGACGGCGGTATCGACGAGAACGCCCTGCGGGAGCGCGCGCTCGCGTTCGAGCGGGGCGAGCGGGACGCTCACGAGTTCGTCAACGGCGACCCGCACGGCCACGCGGCTGACCTCCCGGAGGGGCACGCGGACGGCAGTGATCATGACCACAGCCACGACCACGAACATCACCAGTAGGTACTGCGGAGTGGAGAGCCACCGCCTATCCGAACTTTTCGAAGGGCTGCTCGCAGCTGTTGCAGTAATGCATCGACCGGCAGAGTCCCGGTCCCTTCGGGTGGTCGCGTTCGGTCTCCGTCGACCCGCAGTAGGGACACTCGGCGGCCTCATCGTCGGCAGTCGTCGCCGTCGAGGGGTCGGTGAAGTTACGGGTCATACTGAGAGCCCGAACTCCCGGAGGTCCTCGCGTCCCGCTTCGGTCACCATGTCCACGTTCCAGGTCGGCGAGTAGCGCAGCTTCACCGCCACCTCGTCGACGCCGGCCGAGAGCGCGGCACAGCGCACGTCGTTCTGGAGCATCTCCCTGGCGGGACAACCCGAGTAGGTGAGCGTCATCTCGACGACTGCCCGCTTCTCGCCGTCGTCGGTTTCCGCGACCTCCACGCCGTAGATCAGCCCGAGGTCGACGATGCTCACTGGCATCTCCGGGTCCTCGACGCTGTAGAGCGCCTCCCAGACGTCGGCTACAGTTCCCTCGGCGCCGTCGCCGGTCTTGGGGAACTCCTCGGGTGCCTCACCACGTTCGTACTCCGTGTAGGCGCACGGCTCGCCCGTGTCGGCGGGGGCGTCCGCCTCGTCAATCTCTCCCTCGTCGACCGTTTCCGACATCATCCGGCCTCCTCCTCACGCAGTCGAACCGGGTGGTCGAAGTCGAACTCGCGGTAGGTGTGGGTGAACTCCTCGAGCAGCGGCGCCCAGTGCTCGGTGTGCTCGCCGTCGCGACCGACGGCCTCGGCCATCCCGGCATCCGTCGGCTCCGGGACCCGCAGGTTCAGGGACTCCAGATACGGGATGACCGTCTCAAGCCATTCGGTCCGGAGATCGCCGAGGCTCTCGGAGCGGAAGCCGTAGCGCAAGATCTCCGCCTCGTTGGGGCCGGCCTCGAACAGGGTGAGTGCGTACGGGAACAGTCGGTCCAGTGTGTCCTGCACTCGCTGGTGGCTGTCCTCCGTGCCGGCGTCGGCGCCGCCGCCGAGCGTGAGCCGTTCGAGCCAGGACTGTGCGTGTTCGAGGTGGTAGCTCTCCTCCTCGAGAATCTTGTCGACCCGGTCGACAACAGGGTCGAGCGAGGAGCCCGCGAGCGCCTCGACGCGCAGGCGCTCGGCGGTGTCGTAGAGATAGCCCCGCAAGATCGGGTCCGCCCAGTCGCCTTCCTCGTAGGGGAGTTCGACGAGCGTGCTGTGGCGCCACGCCTCGGCGGGTTTCTCCCAGAGACAGTCGGCTTCGGTGAGGCCGGTTTCCTGGGCGAGGTCGTACCAGAGCCGGGCGTGGCCGAACTCGTCCTGGGCGATGTTGGCGAGTGCGAGGTCCGATTCGAGGGTCGGGGCGTAGATCTGCCACTCGATATCGCGCTCGGCGAGGACGTATTCGTCGTCGGCGAGCCGGTACATGAGCTCCCGGAGCGCGTCGTGTGCGGCGTCTGGGACGTCGTCGACACGCTCGTAGCGGGCGTCAGTCATCGTTCTCGGCCTCCCCCTTCTGGGCGTGTTCCTCCTGTTCGGCCTGGCTCTCCTCGACTTCTTTGGCGAAGGAGGGGTCGACCTGCGAGTAGGTGACCGCCCAGCGGTAGGCTTTGTCGGTCGTGCCGCCGAAACTGGTGTCGTCGGTGTCGACTTCGCCGACTTCGTCCTGGGGGACGACCCAGAGGCTCTTGGTCTGCATCCGCCGGCCGTGCTGGATCTGCGCGAACAGCTTCGCCATCTCCCGGTCGGGCGCGTGTACGTTGCCGCAGTGTGTGTGGTAGTCGCCGGCGTTCTCCTGCCGGAACACTTCCCAGATCATGGTCAGTCAGCCGCCTGTGCGGCGGTTTGGTCCCCGATCGGGTCGCGGTCGCTCATCGCCTCGCGCACCCAGTCTACCGCCTCCTGGCGGTGTCGGCGGCTGCCGATCTGTTCGTGGGAGCCCTCGGCGTCGTTCTTGGCGATCGTGAAGAACTCCCCCCAGTCCAGGTCGTCCTCGACGACCTCCCAGGTGCCGTCGTCGTTCTCGTAGATGCGGGGTTCCTCGGGGAGTTCCAGCCCGTATTTCCGGGCTTTCGGGACGTAGGCGTTGAGGAACGCGTTCCGGAGTTCGTCGTTGCTCATCGACTTCAACCCCACGTCCTGTGAGAAGTCGTTGTGAGTGGATTTGTCATCCGTCGGGCCGAAGAACTGGAGGATGCGCGGCCACCACTCCTCGAACGCGTCCTGAACACGCTCCTGGTTTGCTTTCGAGCCGGTCATCAGTTCACGGAGGATGTCCTCGCCGTGTTTGACGTGGAACCCTTCCTCGAAGCAGATCTTGTCCATCGCGTGGGCGTACGGCTCCCAGGAGGTGTTTTTCAGCGTCGCCTGTCGGCGCATCGCGGCGCCGTCGACGAAGAAGCCGATCATCGGTACCTCCGCCCAGGACTCCATCGGGTAGTGAAAGCAGTTGAGGAACTTCCCATCGCCGTCCGCGAGTTCTTGGAGCATCTGCTCCCGACTCTTGATGCCGAGAGTTTCGGCGGCGCGGTAGAGCAGCTGTGCGTGACCGACCTCGTCCTGCACTTTCGCGGAGAACGCGAGCTTGCGGTCCAGACTCGGCGCCTGGCGAATGAACGGCTTCTCGAGATAGCCGCCCATCACCTCGCTGTTGGCGTGGAACTGGATCATCCGCGTCGCCGCCGTCCGGTACTCCTCCGGGAGGTCGTCCTCCGGGGAGAACTGCCGGGGGCCGGCGCGCTTCCTGACGGTTTCGAGGTCCATGGCTCCCCTTACGGTCGTGCCCGGTTAGTGATTGGCCCGTCTATAGACAGGGTTTATCACCAGGTGGTTCGTGAACTGGAGGTATGGTCTGGATGGGTTCTCGTTTTTGTGTGGGTCTCTGTGTTTGCGTTTGCTTCTCTTACGGGAGGGCTCAGAAATTTAGCAGGAATGCGACGGCTAACTGCAACAGGACCGCGGAGGGTGCTTGGACTCTTGGACAGCACCGTACGGCACCACTCACAGCCTCCCCAGCCGACTCGGGCGGAGCTGGGCGGCCGCAGGACGGCCGCTCGCACGCGCCGACGCAACCGGCATGCTGGGCGGTGCGGTCCCAGAGTCCCTGGGAACTCCGCGGTCGCGTTCGCGGTCGCAGTTGTTTCCTTCACCGCAGAGACGCCACGCAACCTGTCTCGTCAAACCGGTCAATCGCCGAGACGAACTCGAACCTCTCAAAAATGAACAGGATCCAACAACCAACTTCTCCAGTTCATTCATGATCGACGAATGCCTCGCTGTCGAGTTCACCGTCACCGGCGACGACTGCCCGCTGGCGATGGCGAGCCGGAAAACCAACGCGACCGTCGAGTGTGAACCGCCACAGCTCCGCGCCGACGGGAACGCGCTCCTGCGATTTACGGCGCCGGCGGACGACGCCCTCGCCGACGCGCTCGACGCCGACGACCGAATCCGCTATCTCCACCGGTCGCGTGGGGGCGACCGCGACACCTATCGCTGTCTCTCGAAAGCGCCCTGTGTTGTCCACCGCCTCACCGATGCGGGCTTCATGTCCGAGACGCTCAGCTACCGGGACGGTGAGGAACGCCATACTGGTGCTGTCGTCGGAAACGATGTGTTGCAGGGGGTGATGGCCGCCGCTGGCGACACTGTTGGCGTGCGTCTCCGGCGTGTCTACCCTGTTGGTCCGGAGTCCGCCGCCGCCGAAGCTCGATGGGACCTCACGCCCGCGCAGGCGGAAGCGATCCGAGCGGCGCTTTCGATGGGCTACTTTGCGGTTCCGAAAGAGGCGACGGCGGCAGAGGTCGCCGCTGCGGTCGGAATCAGCAAGTCAGCGTTTCTGGAGCGGCTGCGGCGGGGACAGGCCGGCCTCTTCGCGCAACTCTTCGGGTGAGTGCCGACCGTAACGGTCCGATCAGGCCGGTTCTTCCCGGACAGCGTCTCGCTGGTCCGGGATGAGGTCGAAGTCGTCGTTCGTGTCGCCGAGGACGAGCAGCGCGTAGTAGTGGAGGACCGTCTGGACGGGCACCGCGGCCAACAGCGCGAAGACGAGCACGGCAAGCAGGAACAGGCCGGCTGCGAAGGCGATGACTGCGACACCGGCGACCTCCACAACCGACAACAGGCCTACTCCGACGGCGGCCACGACTCCGAGCGGTATGGCGACGATCACCGCCGCCAGCAGCGTGACGATACCCACGAGTATCCCGGCCGCGATCTGGAGGATGAACCGCATGACGGCGAAGACTACGTACTCCTTCCACTGCCCGGTGAGCGTGGGCCAGAACCGCCGCCACGCCGAGAGCAGCGGTCGGTCCTCGACGATCATGACCGGAACCACGAGCGCCGTGGTGAACCCGTTGACGAGGGCGCTCACGAGCGCCAGGACGATGAACACTGGTGCCGCGAGAACAAGCAGAGCAAACGAAACTTCGCCAGTGCCGAGCATCGCCGGCGTAAACGCTACGGCCAGAACCCCACCGACGACGAGAAGCGTAAGCAGTCCAATACCCACTCGGAATCCAAACAGCCGGACACCCTGTTTCCAGCGGTCGTTCCAGTAGCGGCGGATCGTGACGGCCTCGCGCCGCAGCGATTCAACGAAAACGAACTCCATGATCGCACTGATCAACATGAATCCAAGCGCGATGAGGAGGCCGACAGCGAAAACGCCGACGACTATCGCGAGTTCGGAGCTGCTGAGCGAGGGAAGGGTCTCCGGTAGTCCCATCTCCGGTCCACCAGGCATCGGCTCTCCAGAGAACTCACCGGTGAACTGCATCGGGCTGGTGCCGCCGGTGCCGCCGAGGAAGAACACGACAACGGCGAGTTTCAACCAGCGACCCAGGTCGAACGGCCAGAGGAACGACCGCGTGGTGTCGATGGCGTCGTCGATGTCGTCGAGGGCGTAGAGCGTCATACGTGTTACATCTCCTGCGGGGTGGTAGTTGCTTCGGAACGTGATGACGGACCGATAGCTCCTGGTGATCGCTTTCGGTGATTACTCGAAACCCGGTGGGATACGGTTCGGACCGACGGTGTACGGAAAATCGAACTTCCGGAAACGGGGATGGGCGAAATGCTGAACTGCCTCTGACGACAGGCCCCTGAATTCGGAGCTGTATCCGGCGATCACCGGATGCCCACAGCATGAATTTGTACAAAGAGTGAAGTAATAAAGACACCCCCGAATTTATCGGGGTGAGCGAGTCGAAGGGGTAACCAGCGAAGCGTTCGAATTATCGGGGGAGCGAAACACGGTTGGCGATCTTGCTGGCGTTGTGGGAGGCAGTCGACCCGGATCGACCTGCGTCGAAAGCGCAAGAACACTCGCTCTCGTTTTCTGAGTTACGTCATCGTGTCGGCGTGCGCGACTCCGGCCAGTTCAACTATCACCTCGGCAAGTTGGAGGGATTATTCGTTGACTGAACTGACGAGGGATACAGCAGTACCATGGCGGCCACGTAGATTCTGCGTGCCATTTTCGCCGGGACGGTTACAGAAGAGCCATCGGTCGAGGGAGAACCGATCGACAGTGAGTGTCCCTCCTGTGGTGGGGCAACAGCCATCGACTATCGCGACAGATTCCTCATACACCGCTGTACGAACTGCGACGGATTGTCCGATACAGATGTTGACCCCACCGGAATGCTTGGCAAAGCCTATTCACCTCCTTCCGTCCTCCAAAACCGCACACCAGAGGAGTTCGCCAGACAAAGCCTGAAACGGACTTGGCATCAACTATACTCGAATATTAACGGTATATGTCAGGATTGCTCGGGGAACATCCCCCCTTCAGTCTACATCTGTTCCGACCACACTACTGAAGCCGGATCCGTCTGTGACCAATGCAATAGACGCACCCACATTGCGTGGGTGTTCACCTGTGAACACTGTAAGTCCACCCACAGAATGTGGTGATACTCCCCGATTGGTGACGAAACGGCAGTTGTGATGTTCTTTTACGAACGTGGCTTGGACCTGTTAAATATTGATACACACAACTATGGCGCCTTGCACGACGTCATCCAACAGACAGAGGTACTGTCAGAAGATCCACTGAAAATCACCGTGACTGCCGCACTCGACGGTGACCGACTCGTCGTGACGCTCGATGAGGAGGCCAACGTGATCGACGTTACTGAAGAACTGGCGTGACGACGTCCCCCGCTTTCCTCGTGATGACTGGAGGAAATCCACGAAAAGAGAATTACCGTATCCGGGTCACGGCATCGAGGCACCGTCGGGCCAGTTCCGGCGTGGCCGCGACAAGTCCGATGCCGGCTAACCAGACAGCGAGCAACCCAGCAGTTCCTGCCACGGAGCCGGCGATCGGAGCGATGGTGATGACCCCAAGGACAGCGATCACGGGAATCGCCGTAACGAGCAGGCCGAAGACGACGAGAATGGCGATAAAGCGAAGGGACTCGACCCACCGCGATGGGAAGCGAAGCGATTCAGGTCTGCGATACGCGGGTTGTTCTCGAGTGGAGTCGGTGGTTGCCATAGTGTTCGACCACAGGTGTATCCAGACACTCCACCACAAAAGCTGTTAGCAGAATTAGACTTCTGTAACGGACACTACCGAAACACGCTTCAGGAACTCCCGAGACAGAACTCCGTTTCTGTTTCACAACCGATATACTGACCCACCAACCGATCCGCGTCAACCAACGGCTCAGGAGGTCGGCTTGCTGGCGTGAAAGAATGCGCATCAAGTCAACCCATCATTCTTACGAGTGTTCTGACCTGGGCGGAGTAGCGACGACCGAATTCAGGGTCCGTATTGAGCGAACCCAGCGGTTGGAGGACTGAACTTTACGGTTCTGCACGACATATGGTAACGTATGACAACCAATGCCGATACGTCCGAGACGATGCTCGCCCCCGACGACGCCTTCGCAGTACTGGGCAACGAAACGCGTATGGAAATCCTGCAAACGCTTGGCGAGGCCGACGAGCCACTGCCGTTTTCCGAGTTGCGCGGGCGCGTCGGCATGCGTGATTCGGGCCAGTTCAACTACCACCTCGGCAAACTGGACGGTCACTTCATCAAAGATACCGACGGAGGATACGCACTTGGGCAAAAGGGTTCCCGGGTCATCGAAGCCGTTCTCTCAGGAGCAGTCACCGACACGCCGGTGCTGGACCGGACGCCGGTTGATATGTCCTGTTACTGTTGCGGGGCCACCCCTATTGAGTTCGACTATCACGATGAGCGCCTCGGTGTCTACTGTTCTGAGTGTGCGGGATTGTACGATACGGATGGGCACGATCATGCAGCGGAACAAGAGGGCGGTTTTCACGGCCACGCTCCTATTCCACCAGCGGCGCTTCAAGACCGAACGCCAGAGGAGTTGATACTGGCAGCGATCACCTGGTGGGTTGGT
>NZ_JAZKRY010000068.1:0-15976 GCF_036626355.1 Halolamina sp.
AACATTTCGCGGGCGGCGACGGCGTTACGCCCGCGAACCGAAAGTGCCACCCGCGCGCCCGGACTCAGTACAGCCATGCAAGGCGAGCCGGAGCTCTGTGTCCTCCGACTGGGCCACCGGCCTGGCCGGGACGACCGCATGACGACCCATGTCGGGCTCACCGCGCGCGCGCTCGGCGCCGATCGCGTGTTGTTCCCGGACAACGCCAGCCAGTCGGTCGAGACGGTTCGGGATATCACAGAGCGCTTCGGCGGTCCATTCGAGGTCGAGCAGAGCGACGCACAGCGCGCGACCATCCGGAACTGGGAGGGGCTGGTGGTCCACCTCACGATGTACGGCGAGCGGATTCAGGACGTCGAGGACGACATCCGTGCGGTCCACGCCGAGGAGCCGATGCTCGTCGTCGTCGGCGGCGAGAAGGTGCCCTTCGAGGTGTACGACCACGCAGACTGGAACGTCGGCGTGACGAACCAACCGCACTCCGAGGTGGCTGGGCTGGCGGTGTTTCTGGATCGGCTTCACGACGGCCGTGAGCTTGACCGCGAGTGGGAGGGCGGCGACCGCCGCGTGGTGCCCACGGAGACGGGAAAGCAGGTGGTCGATCCGGAGGAGTTCGAAGGCGACGAGGAGTGAGTGAGGCGGGTTTCTGGACGGGTAGTGGTGTATTCGGTAGGCTCTCTCTGGGACGGCTTCAGGGTCTGGGACGGTTTATCGATCCGCGACGGGTTCTGTTTCTGCTAAGACTTCTGCATTTGCGACGACGACCGCCTCCGCGACCACCACTGCGGAGTTCCCAGGGACTCTGGGACCGCACAGCCCAGCACGGTAGCCATCCCTCTCGACGGACACCCCTAATGGGCCATGTTCGTTTCGCAGCGGTTGCGGTGGCGCGTGCGGGCGGCCCCAGGACGGCCAGTTCGCACAAGGGACTCGGGCCGAGCCTGCGAGCCCTCGTGGCGAGCAACTGCTGGCCCGAATCGGTCGGGGAGGCTGTGGCCTGTGGGTGCCGTGCGGGGCTGTCCAAGGGTCCAAGCAGCCTCCGCGGTCCCGATACCGTTTCCTCGGGGATCCCGTTTGCAGTTCCCCGCTCACAACCAGCCCACAGAATCACGCGATTCCTCGAATCACTGTTCATTTGGCAGAAAACAAACTGATACACGACTCAAAACCAGAAACCACCCACTCAGAGGCCGCACCCGCAACGTTGAAGCGCGTTCCGTGAAAATCTACACCTAATGGCTTTTGAGGGACTCTTGGAGGATCCGGTTATCCAGAAATACCTCCACGACTTGGTCGGCCCGAAAGGGATGCCCGTCGCCGCCGCGCCGCCCGACGGCGAGGTGACGGACGAGGAACTCGCAGAGGTGCTCGATCTCGAGCTCAACGACGTACGCCGCGCGCTGTTCATCCTCTACGAGAACGACCTGGCGGCCTACCGCCGGGTGCGGGACGAGGATTCGGGGTGGCTCACCTATCTCTGGACGTTCCACTACGAGAACATCCCGGACAACCTCGAAGAGGAGATGTACCGTCTCGTCGAGGCGCTCGAGGGGCGACTGGAGTACGAGAACTCCCACCAGTTCTACCTCTGTGAGAACTGCTCGCTGCGCTTCGAGTTCGAGGAGGCGATGGAGTTCGGGTTCGAATGCCCCGAATGCGGCACCCAACTCGAGGCGATGGAGAACACCCGGATGGTCGAGGCGACCGAGAAGCGCCTCGCAGAGCTCCGGGACGAACTCAACATCGAGGCCGCCTGATGGTCGTTCTGGGGACCAAATGCTACGTCGAGGGCGACGCGCGCGAGCGCTCGCTCGACTCGCTCGACTCGCTCGTAGCGAACGACCTGGCAGAGCTCGATGTGGAGTGGACCGTCGGCGTCCGGGGCGACGAGTTCGTCTCCGTCACCGTCGAAGGAGATGACGAAACCGTGGCACAGAACCTGCTTCGAGAGCGCTGGGGCGAAGTGACCGACCACTTCGACGACGGCGAAACGTACGTCGGTACGCTGGAGTCCTGGAACAACGAGGAGTGGACCCTCGACGCCGGCATCGACATCCCCGTCTCACGGGACGACCTGGGGCTCGGCCCGGGTGACCCCAAACAGATCCGGGACCGGTTCGGCGTCGTGCAGCACACGCCACTCCCGTTCGTCTACGACGCCGACGGCGACCACGAACTGGCCGAGGAGACGAAAGACCAGCTCTACGAGTGGACGCGCGCCGAGGGAGACGGCGGTCGGCTCAACGTCAACTCCTCGACCCGCGGCGAGGTGCGGGCGACGATCAACCGCGCGGGCCACGCCCAGGACATCATCACTGTCGAACGCCTGGGGCTGCTGGAGCAAAGTGTCGTCTGCACGGAGGGGACCGACCCGCCTGGACTGCTCGCAAGCGTCGGCGAGTATCTTCCCGCCGAGCTCAAAGCCGTCGTGCCGTAATGGGAGACCGATGAAGAGGCGGACGCTCGCACTGCTTGCGTTGGTCGGGCTCGTCGCTATGAGCGGCTGCCTCGGCTCGCTCACCGGTGGCGGGCCGACCGATGCGGCGCGGCTCGACGAGCCGCCGGGGTCCGCGTACTCGTGGAATCCTGAAACTGACGTCCGCATCACGATTACCAAACAGGCGACCTTCCGAGCAGTGTACGACGCCTCAGCCGAGGGGTTCGGCGACCAGTTGAACCTCTCGGAAACGAGTGCGTTTGGCACGAAATCGCCGCTAACAATCAGTTCGCTGCGCTACCGCTACCCGAACGGCACGGTGATCAACGGCACCGAGTTGGAGGCCCACGGCGGCGACCTCTACACAGCGAACAACGAGCTGGTGGTCGAGCCCCCAGCCGACGGGGGACAGGTGGCGTTCGCCGGCGAGAGCACGCCAAAGCGGTTCAGCCTCCCCGTTTACGTGGAGGGCTCCTACACCGTTATTCTCCCGGAGAACCGCCGGGCTGAGGTGCCGCTGTTCGGCCAAGTTGTGCCCGGACCCGACGAGAAACGCCTCGTGGACAACCGTATCCAGCTCTACTGGGAGGAGGTCACCGCGCCCTCGATTCTGGTGCGGTACTACATCCAGCGCGATATCCAGGTCTTCGGTGCACTCGCGGGGGGGCTCGCCCTCGTCGCAGTGGGCGGCCTCTTGTACTACCGCAGGCGGATCCAGGAGCTCCGCAAGCGGCGCGAATCGATGGGGCTCGACGTCGACGTGGATGACGACGGCGACGAGCCGCCACCAGGGCTTGGCTGAGCGGGGTGGCCCGGGCCTCGCCTGCCGGTCCCACCGAAGGGGCGACCGTCAATCGCGTGACGCGGCTCTTTTGCCCGCGCGGCGGATAAGACGGCTATGTCCAACAGGAACGACGTCCCCCCCGGCACCGTCGGCGTCGACCTCGTCGAGGAGGGCGTCGTCGTCGAGTACACCGACGGGCGGACAACGCTCTACCGCGGCCCGCCAACCGTCGAGACCGGAACCCTGCGCACTGGGCCCGGCAAGGAGTGTCACGTCCTTGTGACCGACCCGACCGAGAGCGAAGGCGTGATGCTCTACGTGAACGACCGCAAAACCCACGACGATATCCTGGAGAGCACGGGCGTCGGCCGACTCATCCTGACTGAAGGTGAGGAAGAAGAGCTGTTCCCGGGCGTCACCGTCAGGAGAATCGGCGGCAACCGAACCGAAGTCGAGGCCGATCCGGATGTCGCCCGCGGCCGCGTGTTCGTTTTCGTCGAGGACGACTGGGGCGAGGAGAGCTTCGAACTGGTCAACGAGGACGAAGCGGCGGACTGACGCCGGTCCCGCAGCGCGACGGGTCGGCCGTTAGCCGTCGTGTCCCCTGACTGGGGCTACTGCAGATACGACGGGTCGTCACTGGCGCAGTTGTCCTCGTGTTGGGAGGCATCCGACTCGTTATCGAACAGCAGCCCACATTTCTCACACCGGAACCACGTCATTCCGTCGCGTTCCGTGGTGTCGACCATGCGTGGACATGTGACCGGGGACCGTAAATTGCTTCCGGCGGTTGGACCGGTTGTGTCGGCGTGTTTCCGACTACGAGACCACTGCCGAGAAGTGGGGTATCTAGGACTGTTGGCGCATTCTCCATCTTCCGTAACGTGCAAATGCATGGCTCTCGGAGAGGCACTCGTGCGCCGAATGTCCACCACCCCTGACGCCCCAACCGACGAATGACGCTTACAAAGCGGGTCATCCCGTGCATCGACGTAGATACCGACGAGAACGGCGAACCGGCGGTTTACACCGGCGTGAACTTCGAAAACCTGGCCTACACCGGCGACCCGGTTGAGATGGCCAAGCGCTACAACGAGGCCGGCGCCGACGAGTTCGTCTTCCTCGACATCACTGCGAGCGCCGAGGGCCGCGAGACGATGCTCGACACCGTCTCGGCCGTGGCCGACGAGGTGTTCATCCCCCTGACCGTCGGCGGCGGTATCCGGACGACCGAGGACATCAAGGAGACGCTGCGGGCCGGCGCCGACAAGGTCAGCATCAACTCCGGTGCTATCGCCGAGCCATCGCTCATCAACGACGGCGCCGCCGCGTTCGGTTCCCAGTGTATCGTCATCTCCATCGACGCCCGCCGCCGCTACGACGAGCAGGGCGAACACTACGAGCGTGTCAACGGCGAGTCCTGCTGGTTCGAGGCGACGGTCAAAGGCGGTCGAGAAGGAACCGGCATGGACGCTGTCGCCTGGGCCGAGGAGGCCGAGGAGCGCGGCGCCGGCGAACTGTTCATCAACTCAATCGACAAGGACGGGACCAAGAACGGCTACGACGTGCCGCTGACGGCGGCCATCTCCGAGACCGTCTCCACGCCGATCATCGCCTCCTCGGGCTGTGGCTCGCCGGCAGACATGTACGAGGTGTTCACCGAGGCCGGCGCCGACGCCGGCCTGGCGGCCTCCATCTTCCACTACGACGAGTACAGCATCTCGGATGTGAAGGAGTATCTGGCCGAGCGCGGCCTCCCCGTTCGGCTCTGAGGACGGCGAACAGCTCGCTCCAGGCGAGCACTCTCCCGAAAAGATAGCCCAACAGTCCCCCGACGAACAATCCTGCAGCGAATCTCTCACGCATCCGGCGATCGGCGACGACGGACATCACCACCGAACACAGCAGTATCAGAAAGCCGTTTCAGGCCGCCGCATCGAACGCCTGCCGGAGGTCTTTGCTCTTCTCGCTCACGTCACCGGCAGCAGCCTCGAGCACATCGAGGGGGTCGGCGCCCTCAGTCTTGATCGAGAGGATCGGCTCGGTCTGGCCGCCGGACTGTTCGGGGTTCACGTCGTAGGTCGCCGCAAGGACGTCTTCGGACTCCAGCAGCGTTCCCTTCAGGACGTTCATGAACGTGTGGCCCTCGCCGGCGATCTCGATACGGAGTTCCTCGTCGGTCTTTTCGATGACCCGCAGTTCCATACCCCGAGGTTCCTCTCGCCGCTGTTTGACTCTTTCGTCTCCAGTATCGACGTGCCCCCGGCCGTTCCCATCCCAGAGCCGGACGCGACGCCAGCCTGCTTGGCCACCCGCTGTGAACCGGACGGTTCAACTACGAGCCCACCTGCTGAAAACGCATGGAGGCGTTCGCCCCCGCAAGCGTCACAGCCGTTTTCGCACCGAACGAGGCCGGCACCCGCACCCGCGGTGCCAGCGTCGCGCTCTCGGACGGTGTCACTGTCGCCGTCGACGACGCCGATCGCTCGGCTGTCACGGTGGACGGCGAGCCAGCGTCTTTCGCGCCGGTGGTCGGCGTACTGGACCGATTGGCCGTCACCGCGGCGATCGACGTCCGGTCCGAAGTTCCACTCGGTGCGGGCTTTGGCTCCAGCGGAGCCGCGACGCTGGCGACGGCGCTGGCCGCTGAGGAACTGTTCGAACTCGGATACAGTCGTGAGGAACTGGTTGAGCACGCGCGTGCCGCGGAGGTCGAGGCTGGCACCGGCCTCGGTGACGTGTACGTCCAGGACACGGGCGGGCTGCGCTACGACGTCGGGAACGGTCGCGAGCGGGTCGAGACCGACGTTCCGGTCGAGTACGCCTCCTACGGCGGGCTCTCGACGGAGGACGCGCTCGACGACGAGGAACTGATGGCGATGGTACGGCGTGAGGGGGCCGCGGTACTCGACGCGCTCTCGGACCCGCCGACGCTGCGGGAGGTGGTCGACCGCTCCTGGCCGTTCGCACAGGCGCTGAGCCTGCCGACCCAGCGGATCGTCGAGGACGTGAAACGCGTGAGGGCTGTCGGGGGCGCCGCCACGATGGCGATGCTTGGCGAATCGGTCATCGCCGTGGACTGTGAGGACGTGCTCCCTGCCCGAACCCGGGTGTCGACGAGGGGCGCACACCTGCTGTAGCCCACTGAGGAGCGTCCCAACCAACCGGTCTGGATAGCCCCGACCATCAGGTTCAAGCATCCCACTCCCGGCCGTTCGGATATGGACGGACAGGCAGCCGCCCCCGGCGCGGGGACGGTTCTCAACGCGCTCGCGACCGGCACCGGGTCGGCGTTCGCCCTCGACGTCGAGACCAGCGCCACGGTGGAGCTGGCGTTCGGCGGCGACGGCGTCACCGGCGAGATCGCCGGCGAACCCGACGCGGATACCGCGCTCATCGAGCGCTGTGTGGAGCTGGCGCTCGAGCGCTGGGGGCCGAGCGCCGGCCTCGATACGAGCGTGAGCGAGACGGTCACTGTCGGCGCCTCGGTCCGGACCGAGAGCGACGTACCGACCGCGGCGGGGCTGAAGAGCTCTTCGGCGGCGGCGAACGCGACGATGCTCGCCACGGTCGATGCGCTCGACGCCCGCGACCAGGTCGAGCCGATCGAGGCCTGCCGGCTGGGCGTCGAGGCCGCCCGGGACGTGGGCGTCACCGTCACCGGCGCCTTCGACGACGCGAGCGCGTCGATGTTCGGGGGCGTGACCGTCACCGACAACCGAGAGGACGCCCTCCTGGTTCGGGAGGAGTTCGACCACGAGGCGCTGGTCTGGATCCCGCCGGAGCGAGCCTACTCGGCTGACGCCGACGCCGAGCGCTGTGGGCTGGTGGCGCCGATAGCCAAACTGGTCGAGGAGCTCGCACTCGACGGCGCGTACGGCCGCGCGATGACAGTCAACGGATTGGCGTTCTCGGCGGCGCTGGGGTTCTCGGCCGACCCCGCAGTGGAGGCGATGCCCCACGTCGACGGCGTTTCGCTCTCCGGAACGGGGCCGAGCATCGTCGCCATCGGCGACGCTGCGGGGCTGGATATCGTCGAAGAACAGTGGCGCGAGCGACCCGGTGAGACGTTGCGGACGACGACGCGGAACGACGGAGGAGGATATCTGTGAGTGAACGGACACCCGACAATATGAGCCTGGAGGAACTGCGCGACGAGATACAGCAGGTCGACAAGGAGCTCGTCGAGCTCATCGCCCAGCGAACGTACGTCGCCGACACCATCGCCGACGTGAAAGCGGAACAGGGACTGCCAACGACCGACGAAAGTCAGGAGCAGGCGGTGATGGAGCGTGCCGGCGAGAACGCCGAACGGTTCGACGTGGATTCGAACCTGGTGAAGGCGATCTTCCGGCTGCTGATCGAGCTGAACAAAGTGGAGCAACGAGAGAGTCGATAGACGTGAGAACGGCTGTTAGATGGCATCTACCTTCGTATTAGTGAGATGTGAATCAGTTCTCGACGTCACCCGAAATTTCAGACTTGATGAGCAGCCGGAAGGGTCGACACAAGTCCGTTGCACACGCGGCCACGACAACCGTTACGAGTACTACGCTTCGTTCAGCTGGTACTCTATCCGCAAGCCGAAGTTATTCTTCGTCGGTCGGTTCGAGTGGGACTCGTTCTACCTCGATATCTTCGTAGTCCTTCTCGGAGGAGAGTACGTCCATCTCTCGCGTTTCCGCAGTCGCCGCGTGGAAGGCGTCGAACGGCGTCATTCCCTCGTCGTAGTAGTTGACAGCTTTCAGCACTACTTGTTTCTCTTCTTCGTTCCGAGCAGGGACGAGTTCGAGCAGGTTCGCCACCAGCGGAACGTAATCGAACTCGTAGCGTTCTCGGGCGAGGAGTAGTTCGAGGTACGAGAACGGTGACGTTTCGACGTCGTACTCGCCGAGGGCGTCCTCAGCGGAGCCCTGCAACCAATCAGTGTCTTTGGCGAGTGCGAGCAGGAAATCCGTCTCGACGTACACCGTCATCCGTCGCCGCCGGCTTCCTCAGCCTCGTCTTTCGCCTCCGCTTCGATGTCCTCTCGAATTTCCTCGACTGATGCATCGTGCAGTTCGCCTGCCGCCTCGCGGACAGCTACAAGTGGGTCGTCCGCGACCGGAATCAACTCGATTCTGTCCTCGTACATAACGATGTGATACTTCTGGCCGTACTTCTCGCGCACCTCTTTTGGGATGTACAGCCGTCCCTGTCCATCCGTTTCTGCTGACATAGATGCGACTACGTTACCATGGACAAAGAATCTTACCACTAGCGTCTAGCTGGTGGCACCCGTCAAAACGTTCAATCGTATGTATGGTGGATTTTATCCATTTGAACAAAGTCGAGCAGCGTGAGTCTGGGTAGCTTCAAACAGGCGTTTCAGGCTATTTACTGCCTGTTTGGCTACCGGATCTCCTTCCGATAGCTGTTCTCCAGATTCTCGGTCGATGAACGATGTTACAATTTCTGTAAGCACGTCAGGTGCCAGATGATCCGGCATCCGTTCAATTTCTCTGGATGAGGAGACGTATCTTTACGACCAAAATATTTCGTACCACTATCATATCTATCGTAACTGTCTTTGACGCGGGAACACAACCGATCGGCATGAAGCGAGAGGCAATCGGCGTTACCGGAATGTCATGCAACGGCTGCGAACAAACCGTCGAGAGTGCCCTTGCGAAGATTGAGGGCGTAAGCCGCGTTGATGCCAATAACGAGGCTGAGACCGTCGAGGTCGTCGTCGATGACAATGTGGCTGACGAGGACATCACTGCGGCAATTGAGCGGGCGGGCTTCGACGTCGTAACCTAATTCCGCCACACTACGAAAAAGAGTATCCACCCGTGGCAGTCTAATCGCCCCTGTAACGCTGAGTGCTTCCATAACGATTCGGCGGTCGATGGAAGGATTGGTTTCTACCATGGATTACAGAAGCCATCGTGTGACTGATTAGTCAGCTGGTGTCGCTGCTTCAGCCTCTTCTACTGCGAAGTCAGCGTTGACGGCCTCGCCGGAGAGGAGTTGTCCCGCGAAGCTGTTGGCAAGAACGGCGGAGACAGACAGTACCATTGCGATCATCGCAAACACTGGGTGCACAAGGCCGGTCGTTGCGGCAACCACCCCGATACCATTGAATGCGAACGCAGCGGCGAGGTTCTGCCGAGTCTTGCGATAACTTTCCTCGCCAATCACGTACGCGTCCATCACTCCACCGAGCCGCTCGCCCATCAACACAATGTCGGCGGATTCGATAGCGATGTCCGTTCCTGCACCGATGGCGATACCGATGTCGGCTTGCGTCAGGGCAGGCGCGTCGTTGATGCCGTCGCCGACCATCGCCACGCGATGACCCTCGCTTTGCAAGCGACCGATCTCCGCACGCTTCTCGTCCGGCAGAACGTCAGCCATCACCCGGTCGATACCGACCTCGTCGGCGACTGCCTGCCCGGTGCGCTCGTTGTCGCCGGTGATCATCACGGGCGTGACGCCGGCGTCCTTCATCCGCTGGATAGTCTCGCTGGCATCGTCCTTGATTTCGTCGCCGACGCCGATTAGACCGAGTAGGTCACCGTCGCGGACGACCCCAGAGACTGTGAGGCCGCGGCGCTGGAGCCGCTCGATAGCGTCGCCGGCCCCCGAGAGGTCAACCCCTTCTTCCGCGAGCCAGCCCGGCTTCCCGACGAGCACGTCGTCGCCGTAGACGGTCGCCCGGATGCCCTTACCAGTTACCGAGTCGAACGCCTCGGGGTCGCCATACTCGACCCCGCGCTCCTCTGCATGGTCGAGGATGGCGTCGGCAAGCGGGTGTTCGCTGAACGCTTCAGCGCTCGCCGCGGTCGCTAGCAAGTCCGTTTCGTCGCCGTCAAGGGAGATTACTTCACTGACGGCAGGTTCGCCGACAGTGATTGTACCGGTCTTGTCCAACACGATGTGATCGACGTCAGGGAAGATCTGGAAGGCATCACCAGAGCGCATCAGGATTCCGTGCTTCGCGGCCTTTCCACCACCCCTGATGAGCGCCAACGGCGTCGCCATCCCCAGTGCACACGGGTACCCGAGGACGAGGACGGCGAGCGCCGCGAACGCCCCACGCTGAACATTTGGCCCGGTTCCGAACGGGCCGCCCACCCAGACGGCGGGAACGATCGTCCAGAAGAGGAACGCGAGGCCAGCGATTGCCAACACGGCGGGGACGAACTGCTTGAGGATGCGGTCAGCCAACTGGATAATGCCGGGCTTCATCGCCCGAGCCTCCTCGATTTCGCGGGCGACCTGATTCAGGAACGCATCCTCACCCGTCGCGGTCACCTCAACGAGAAGTGTCCCGGTTTCATTGACACTACCGCCGATCACGTGGTCACCTGTGGTCTTTTCTTCGGGGATAGACTCGCCGGTGGCCACCGACTCGTCAACGGTCGATGTGCCCTCGACGACCGCGCCGTCAACGGGGACGTTCTCCCCCGGCTTGACCCGGACACGATCGCCGACCTCAAGATCGGCGACAAGCACCTCCTCCACCTCACCGTTGGCAGCCACACGGCGAGCAGTATCGGGCTGGAGATCAAGCAAACCTTGTACAGCCTGCGAGGCACGAGTGCGGACGATGAGGCTGGTGTACTCCGAGAGGACGTGGTAGGTGGTAATGAAGACGGAGACGGCGAAGAAGTGGACGGTCGGGAAACTCGGGAAGACGAAGAGCCCGAGGAAGCCGCCGAATAACCCAGCGAAAGCACCTGCTTCGAGTAGCACGTGCTGGTTGAAGATGCGCCGCCGAAGGCTTTGATAAGCTTTCTCGATGATGTACCGTCCAGGCCCAAACATCGTTCCCAGTGCCAATCCGAGCGTGACGAGATCCATCACGAGTGACTCCGACTCGAACCGCCCCAGCACGAAAATCATCCATAGCATCAGGGCCGCCGTGACAATAGAGGCCCCGCCAGCGAGGAGCAGTCGTCGCTTACCATCGGCGAGTTCGTCCTGTTGCTCTTCGAATCGTTTCTCCTTGTCGGGGTCACGGATGGTATAGCCGAGGTCGCGGAGCGTATCCTTCAACTCCACCTCAGTGAGTTGTTCGTCGTCGTATTGGACGAGGACTTCTTCGTGGGCAAGGCTGACATCGACATCCTCGACACCAGGCGTCCTATCGTAGGCCTTGCGGATGCTCTCGGCGCAGAACGAGCAGGACATCCCACCGACGTTGAATTGCTCCTGTGTCGTCCCCATATCACATTCACCTTGATCAAGAACACCCATAACCGTTACGACAAAGATTATAGCGGTTCTCAATATTTAATACCAATGGGAGGATCTGTGGCGTTACTCTTACCATCGTTGTGGGCTTACGTGATAGCAAGATGGCCCTGCTCGAATCCGACGTTCCGATCCGGGAGGTCGTGACGACCGACCCAGAGAAGGCGAAAGCCCTGGAGAACGACGTGCGCGCAAAGATTCTCGATATGCTTGTCGATAAGGAGATGACGATCGGAGAGATTCATGCGGAACTGGCACGACGTGGGGAGGAGAAGGCCGAGACGACGGTACGTCACCACGTGAACGTTCTGAAGGATGCCGGGATGGTGGAGATAGCGCGCCTGGAGGAGGCCGGCGGTGGGACACGGAAATACTACAAGTCGAATACACGCGTCTTCTCCTATGATCTCCCTGACGACGCCGGGGAGGAGCTCGCCCTAGCGCAGGCGACTGCAACCGACGAGCTGGAGTCGCTCGTCGAGACCCTGTATGCCGAACACGGGGACGAAATTGAAGAGGTTGCTCAGGAGATGAAGCCGTGTGAATACTGTGAGACCCAACATTATGAGGAGTTCATTCTCCGTGAATTACTCAACCGCAGCCTCATCGAGTTGAGCGAGGACGGTACGTTGGATGATCTACTTTGACCGACTGACGATAGTCGCGTGGGGATCGCCTCAGCTCACGCAACACCTCGGGTTGGCGTTTTGAGATCAAATATTTCGACCGAACTGCTACAAAAGGGGTGCTCGGATACGGGTAAAGTACACACAATTGTGTTACGTGAGTTATTGAACTGAACAAAGTGGAACAGCGCGAGTCTCGGTAGCGCTCTAAAAGAGCGCATTTGGCTCTCTATCGCTGATATAGGCGCGCCGATTCTTTTCTGGAGACAACTTCACGTTCTGTCGGGGTCGGTGAGCTACCGGAAGACTGGAATCTCATCCCGTCAACGACCCTGTCGATACGCGCAGCGCCGGCGAGAGCGTGGCACGTGATTAACTGCCGTACCTCGATACTGTTCTCACCCAAAGACACAATATTCTGTGTTACCATAGTTTTCTGTATGCCCAGTATCACGGTCAACGTCGACGACGACCTCAAAGAGCGGATGGAGGAACATCCGGAGATCAACTGGAGCGAGGTCACCCGCCAGGCTATCCAAGAGAAGATCGAGACGCTCGACGTGATGGACGAGCTGACGTCCAAGAGCGAACTCACCGAGAGTGACGTCGCCGAAATCGCTGACAAAATCAACGAGAGCGCACGCCAACGCGTCGAAGAAGAGTCGGAGTAATCTCGACGGATGAAGCTGGTCGTCGATGCCAACGTCGTCATCTCCGCACTCATCGCTGACTCGAAAACCCGCGAACTCATCGTTACGCTCGAACCCGATCTCTTTACACCCGAGTTCGTCCACGACGAAATCGGGAACTACGAGGAGCTGATCGTCGAGAAGTCAGGGATGACTCCAGATCGAGTCGCACAGTTCATCGACCTCCTCTTCCAGTATATCGAAGTCGTTCCCGCCAGCGAGTTCTATCCGTATATCGAGGAGGCCGACGCGGCAATCGGCGACACTGATCCCGACGACGTGTTGTACGTGGCGTGTGCCCTCGCTACCGATGCCGACATTTGGAGCGACGACTCCGACTTCGAGGAACAGGATGTCATCGAGGCCCACTCGACGAGCAACGTGATCGACTCGTTCGACACGCTCTAGCCGATCCAAACAGCAGCCTGTAGAACGAGGGAGCACTTTCTTTTATATATGGCAGCAATAGGAAGTCGGTTACGCCCGTATTCGCTGTCCCGAGAGTGGATCAAGAGACTATTTTCACGGGATTCCATCATGGATTTCAGCTACCTGAACAAAGTGGAGCAACGCGAAAGCAGGTAACCGAATTCGACGATATCAGGCCCTCCTTTGTCGGTCGGGTGACTGATTCTTCTTCCGGCAGTTGCTCTTTCGTTCCTCAATCGGTGACAGATGACACGGCTCCATAGCCGTCCCGGTTCACTGAATCAAAGAGGGCCCACGTGGCGGAGAACCAATGCATTATGAAAGTCATAGTCCGTGAATCCTTCAGCTGACAGGAG
The DNA here is from genome assembly GCF_036626355.1 of Halolamina sp. Taxonomy (GTDB): domain Archaea; phylum Halobacteriota; class Halobacteria; order Halobacteriales; family Haloferacaceae; genus Halolamina. The sequence goes on from NZ_JAZKRY010000068.1 coordinate 13,563, forward strand.
TTGCGTGCTGCATACAGAGAATCCATGAAAATCCCGCACCTAAGCCCCTGAAGCGTGAACAAGGCTCTAGGGGCTGGCTGAGACCGCAATGCACCCAGTGCGTTAAGCACGATACTAGAGAATGGTCCGAGCCCGTGATAAGACGCGGAAGCTTGTGCCAAAGAGCACGCATCGAAGTACGTTTAGTAAACGGTGAGATGTCCCAGGACTGGCGTTGTCTCCAGATCCACGGGTCGGACCTGAAGCGCGACCGAGTGGGGGCGGCTGACGGCGCTTACAATACCCGTAGTCGATAGCCTTCGAGGGCGGTTTCATCGGCCACTCGGCCGGTCTCGGCTGCGGCGTCGAGGAGTTCGGCGACAAACTCCTTGGGCACCTCAACACCAATAAAGTCGGTAGCGTCTCGTCCCGTCGTCAGCCGGGCCATCGTTCGGTCAGTGCCGTCGTCGTTGTAGATCATCCCGATGCGGTCGTCATCGCGGATGAACCGAAGGGTCACGTCGGTCGGTTCGATTGTGTCGAACGTCACCTCGAACACTCGGTCGTCACCCTCGACCCGTGCAAGCATGCGTCCGTTATGTTCGGCTACAGTCGTCTCCATGCTTGTCGTACGGATTCGACGCGTATAACTTCGGGACACGAATACCGCTGCGGGAGGCCGTTCCCCCATAGTCACCGACACCGGCGACTAATTCCCCTGGTAGTTCAACTGGAGTCGAACACACAATCGAGTGGTGAGACACACGTGCGCCGTATTCACCAGAGCTGTTTAAACGTATTTTAGCTTCGCGTCGGAGGGATTACTGTCGGCGCAGTCGTGACTGGGTTCGGAGCGTCGCTCACATCACGAACTGCTGTCAGGGACTCGTTTCCCGCCATTCTGAAGGGGAATGTCGTCCCGATAATCAGTCCAGCGGTGAACGAGTAGCCCCCAGGTTCGGCGTTCCGCTCGTTCACCGACCCACTCGCCACGACCGCTGAGGAGTACGGCATGACGTGTTCGAAGGCATCTCAGTAGCGTACACGACGGTAGCGTGTCCGCCGTGTGACGAGGGTGCTCGGGGACAACGGGTTGGCGACCTGTTCCACTATCACTGCGGCGAGGGGCATGCCAGCCTCGGGGCGTCGCTGACGTTCCTGGAACGGCAGGCTGGCACGAATGTGGAGGTCGGCTCGATGGCACGCTTAGTGCGCTCCATGCGGGAGGGGTCGGAGGTATCACGCTCTCCCGAGAGGGCACGTCGCAACGAGGAGTGCAGGAACCAGGGTACTCGGACGGGGAACCTTGCCTCGGTGGGTGCGGTATCGCCAACATCTCCCCGGAGGGTTCCCACGGCTGAAAGCGTGTGAGGGTGTCAATAGTGGCTGGGATCGGACGACTGGCCGTTGCACATGGTCACTCTTCTCTTCTCGATGAACGTTCGAGACGATTCCCAACCCGTGCCACCTGAAGGGATTATCCCGCTCGACCACGGAGGGTCTGTATGCAGTGGTGCGACCAGCCGACGAATCCATCCAGGAGCGATGGTGTGAGGCCCCAGAGCCGAAGCCCGAAGAGGGCGATGGCGTGACCGACGACCCCTTGCCGGCCGAACATCTCACACCGCTTGCCACGCTGGTCGACGAAGTGCTCGCACGCGTCGGCTACGAGATAGCGGTCGCCATCGACGCCATCGACGACGCCGTCCCTGGCTATGGCGGCCTGTTCGACCCGGGAACATCCTCGGCCGAACTGCGTTGTGCGCTCGAACGCCTGCTGGCGTCGGGGCTTAGCCAGCCACCCGTCCCCGAGCCGACTGGCGACACCTTCGTCCTCTACGTCGACGGTAGTTCACGGGGCAACCCCGGCCCTGCGGGTGCGGGCGCCGTCATCATGGACGCTGAAGAGACCCAACTCGCCCGTCTCGGCCGCCCCGTCGGCTCCCGGACGGGGAACAACACCGCCGAGTACGTTGCCCTCCAGCTCGGGCTCTCCGAACTGCTGGCCCGCTACGAGCCACGCAGTCTGGAGGTACGGATCGACTCGATGACCGTCATCCGGGACGTCTGGGGTGGGGAGGATCCCACGGAATCGGGCGTCGAGACGTACAGCGAGGCCGTCGCGGCGGCGCTGTCGAGGGTCCCGGAGCATCGGTACACACATCTGGCCGACAGTGACCCGAACCCCGCCGATGCGCTGGCGACGGTGGGTGCCGATATCGCGGCGTTCGGACACGGGTAGTAGAGCCACACGGCTTGAGGATTCGAAGTTCACAGTCAGTAGTGGGGGTGTGCAGAAACGCCGATTGTGTGCGAATGCGAACGCCTGAATCCAGTTTTTGGACTGCGAGTTGGGTTCCGAGGGCGCTGTTGAAACTTACCTAAGTCACGGTTTCTGAGAAACAGCTGGTCGCTGAGGACTGTGAGGTCATCGA
>NZ_JAZKRY010000069.1:0-15735 GCF_036626355.1 Halolamina sp.
GCGCGTTCCATAACCGGAGTCGCGTGTTCCGTACAGACGGCTGGTGGTTGATTTCAGTGGCTCCCGGAGTTGATGTTGACATGAATTCAGACTACCGTTTATAGCGAAATAGTTCTGGCGATGGTCGTGACTCTCCTCATACCTGAGTCCGGATATGGGTCGGCACACGTCCACTCATCTGGGGTGTTCAAACTGTCGGACCTTACGGTCTCTGCGACCGTTTTGTCCGGTCTTCATACGGTTTGTACTGAGCACTGCATCCTACTGCTGCATGTGCGCGCTGTATCTTGCACGCACTGATCTGATCCATCCAGATATTGATAGGAACCAACTCCAAGATACAGAGGATATCTGTTGCACGGAGTCACGTCCAGCTGTCCAGTAGACGGGCCGTTCGATGAACAAAATACGCCCGGCAGAACAGCTTCGTTCGCTTTTGAATGTGGTCGGTACACACCAACAGTGCAATAATCTTTATCGATGAGGGGAGCGGAACGGAAGAAATTGTTGGAATAAACGCCGAAACGGGCGATGAATTGTGGCGATTCGTAAAGCAATCGGAAAACGAATTGCATCCGGATCCGATTCCGTTTGCGGTACAAGACGAGACGGTGTTCGTACACGATATCGACGGATCTCTCGGGCTCAACCGAACCGACGGGACAATTCAGTGGGAACAACGGAGCGGAAGATGGGTAACGCGTGACGTCACGTCTGCCGTCGACGGCGACGGGCTCTACATCTGGACCGCGAGAGACGAGACAATCGCACTTGACCCGTCTGACGCAACCGAACTGTGGACAACATCGCTCGTCGGCGGGCTCCAAGGGGTTACCACCGGAGTCGCAGCCAACGGCGTCGTCTACTCGACGGGAGACCGGATCAGGGTCCGTTCGAAAGCCAATGGCGACTCGAAGCTCGCCAGGGAGGCCGATGGGGCGACCAGAGTGGCGGTTGCCGGCGGGCGCCTGTACACGACGCGGACCAATTCGAGCGCGGATCGAATACGAACCGCCTACGGCCAGAGATGACGACGGACGAATAGGAACGGTCCAACGCCAGTACCCCAAAGGGTAACGACACCCCGATGTCGCTGTACTCAGAGGCCCACCGATGACCACCCGGACGACCGCCGCCGTCGAGGCTACGGTGCCGGACGGTCAGACGCCGCCACCGCCAGTGCTGTTCCCCTCCCGTACGAACACCGTCGCCACCACCAGCACCAGGTTCAGCAGCACGACGCCGGCGATCAGCGAGGGATTCGTGCGGGCCAGCACCAGTATCTCCGCCGGCGCTGCCGACGGCGTCGAGACGACGACGGCGTAGAAGACGATCAGCCCGACCCACAGGAGTGCGAGCCTGACGAGTCGCCCGACGATCTCATCGCGAGGACGCATGTCCTTCTTCAGGATCACGACCGGGTCGGTGATCCCCGCGCGGCGAAGCTCTCGGACAGTCGCGACCGCGCTGTAAGCGGCGACGACCACGATCAGTACGCCGAACCCCCCGAGTGGGAACATCAATTCCTGCGGTCCATCTTCGACGTACAAGTAGCCCGCGCCGGCGATCATGGTCAGCCCGGTCAGCACGGCGAGGACGTTGCCGACGATGTTTGAGTCCCTCGACGAGGGTGAGACACCGCTCATGTCGGACCGGTCCACGACGTGATCCGTCGTCGGACCGCTCGGTCACTCGGTCGCGTGTCGTCCCCTCGGCGGAGACGTGGTGGGGGGTCCCTGGCCCCTGACATACACGTCTAATAGATCACTCATCGAAAATAAGTTACGTCCGTGCTCGGAAACGAATAGTAATCACACAGCTGATCCGTTCGATTGTTACTGGCCATGCATTGAGATGACCAGTCTCAACTGCTGGAAGCAGCCATTCGTACAGCGAAGAAACGTTTAGGGCACCAGCGCCAGCCAACCGGGTATGGATTGGGAACCACCAACAGATTGGCCACGGATCGAGACAGTCGAATCGCACACCGGTGGCGAACCACTGCGAGTCATCGTCGATGGATTCCCGGAGATCGAGGGCGACACGATGCTCGAGAAGCGACGGGACGCTCGCGAGAACCACGACCACCTTCGAACGGCGCTGATGTGGGAGCCTCGTGGCCACGCCGACATGTACGGGGCGATTCTCACTGACCCCGTCACCGCGGATGGCGATATCGGGGTTCTGTTCACCCACAACGAAGGCTACAGTACGATGTGCGGGCACGGTGTCATCGCGTTGGGGGTTGTGCTCCCGGAGCTCGATATTGTCGAGGTAGGATCGGAAAACCCGAGAATAGAGATGGATACCCCCGCAGGACGAGTGACTGCTCGGCCGCAGGATGACGGGGAACGAATTCAGCGGGTTGCTTTCGAGAACGTGCCGTCCTACGTCGTCAGCCTGGACGAAACGACAGCTGTTCCGGGATATGGGTCTGTGACGTACGATGTGGCGTTCGGTGGCGCCTACTACGCGTACTGTGACGCCCAGGAACTGGGGCTGTCTCTCGGCCGGACAGACGAGCACGAGTTAGTGGAGATCGGGCGCAGAATGAAGGCTGCTGTCGCCGAGGACATCTCGCTCGTCCATCCGGCCGATGAGGATCTCGGCTTCCTCTATGGCATCATCATCAGTGACGAACCGGAAGCAGGAGGCGATATCCGCAACGTCTGTCTCTTCGCGGACGGCGAGATCGATCGCAGTCCAACCGGGACTGGCGTCAGCGGTCACCTCGCGATCCAGCATGTCAAGGGGGATCTCGAACCCGGAGAGACGCTCGTTGTCGAGAGTCTCGTTGGCTCTACGTTCACCGGGACGATTCGCGACACGACCGAGTTCGAGGGGGACGACGCGGTGATTCCCGAAGTCGAGGGAGAAGCCCACATCACGGGGACGAGCAGTTTCACCATCGACCCGGCAGATCCCTTCCGCGAAGGGTTCGTGCTTCGGTGACCGAACGGGTACCAGCAGATCTCGCTCTGACCCGCTCAGAGCTCGTCAGGCACGACCACCGGCTTCCCCCCCGAGGCGAACACTGCGTCCACCGCCCGCTGGACCTGCGTGGCCTCTGCGAAACTTACGAGGTTACCCTCGCCGCCGTCGAGTGCGGTGACGAACTCGTCGACGAGCTGCCCGGTCGTGTCACCCCGCGTCTCGTTGATGATCCTCTGGTCCTCGCCCTCGGCACTCTCGGCCAGCCGGTACCAGTCGAGCAGCGTGAGCGAGCCCTCGGTGCCGATGACAGTCATCGAGTTCTGCTCGTCGACCTCGCAGTCCGTCAGCACGTCGAGCGTGCCGGCGACGCCGTCGACGTCGAAGTAGCCGGTGATGGACTCCTCGTAGCTCTCGGGACCGGTGTAGGTTACCTCGGCGTTGATCCGGTCGATCGGGGAGAACGCTTCCTGTACGCCGAACAGGTAGTGTGTCCCGACCTCACGGAGGGGGCCGCCCTGCTCGCGGCTGGTGAGCCACTCCACGTCCTGCCACTCGCGGGGCCACTGGGGAAAGCGGAACGTGAGTTCGATGCGTTTGGGCATCCCGATATCGCCGTCGGCGATGCGCTCGCGAAGTTCGACGAATCCCGGCGTGTAGCGGAACGGCAGATTGACCGCCGTCGGCTGGTCAGCCACCTCCTCCAGCGTCACGAGCTGCTTGGCTACCTCGGTGCTCTCGGCCATCGGCTTCTCGCAGATGACCGCTTTTTCGGCGTCGATGGCGGCAGCGACAACCTCGTGGTGGACGACCGGCGGCACGCCGACGTAAATGAAGTCGACGGCGTCCTCAGCGACCATCTCCTCGTAATCGGTGTACGCCGCCGCATCGTACTCGTCGGCGAACGACTCGACGCGCTCTTCGATCAGGTCACAGGCGCCCCAGACGGTCGTCTCCGGGTGGTCTTCGAACGATGCGGCGAGGCGGTTCCCGATAACTCCACAGCCGACGATCGCGGCGTTGTACATGACCAGTGGTGGCACCTGTGGGGGTTTGTAGGTACAGCATTCCGGCCCGGTCTCTCGGCAACCAGTCTCGGGGTCATACCCGCCGGGATTTATTGGGAGTGGGGCTGTCCCCCAACCCACGATGCGCAGGACGGGGAGGGGAGTAACGGCGTTCGACAGGCTTCCAGAGCGTGTCGGCCACGCGTACCTCCTCCTTGCTTTCTTCGTGCTGCCCGCGACCGGGATCGTCCTGACAGGGGGAACGCGGCCGCCTGGTCCGGTGGCGATGATCATTCTGTGGGGGGTCCTTGTCCACCACTCGCTGTTCATCGTCGTCGCCGTCCTGACGTAGTCGGACTCGCTGCTGTCGGTGACTGGGCTCACCGTTGGCGGTTCCAGCACGCTTGCCCGTCGACGACTGGTCTCTTCGGTGCCGGTTAGTCGGGCCCGTCGCCGCCCGCCTCGTTCTCCTTCGACTGGCGGTCGGCAACGACGTAGGCGTCGTAGATAGCGTACAGCCAGACTGCGGGATAGAGGATGAGGCCGACGAAGGCAAGCATCGAGGCCAGTGCGATGAAGCTGGCGACCATGAGCAGAATCGCTTTCTGAAGCTCGCGGTTGTAGAGCTGGCCCAGCCCCGGGAACACCACCGACAGCCCGGCGGCCACGAACGGGTTCCCGCCCGTAGTCAGTTCCTCGAGCAGCGAGTCGACGGCGGTATTTGGTGGGTCGCGTTGGCGGACGCCACAGTCGGGACAGATTTCGGCCTCCTCACTGATGATGGCGCCACAGTTCCGGCAGAACACTTCGTCTGGGCCGCGACTGGCGCGTACCGACTCTGTTCCCTGCGGACGTTCCTCGGTGTCAGCGGTGCCTTCGGTAGCCGGTTCCTCGGAGTCGCTTCCCGGGGGCTTCGTTTCGGACGCGGTCGGACTGTCGTCGGTCGACTCGTCGGTCATGGCCGGACCGTGGAGATGAACAAGGGTAGCTCTTCTGGCGCCTGTAGAGGGGCACACAATGGAACGTCACCGCTGCGGGTGAGCGCCTCCCCCAGGCAGACCGGGGACTCCTGCAGGTCACGCGCCTCGAGTGGCTCCTCGGAGAACTCCTCGACGGGCGCTCAGTCTTCGGTGTCGAGTGCTCCACAGAGCGCTCCTATGAAGCATACCGAGGTGCAGGACCTCCAATCCAGCCCGGCGGGCGGACCGTATATGCGCGGTGGGCAGCCGTCTGAAAGTGAAGCCCTTCGATAGAGCTGGAATCTACGTTGATACTCTGTGGGGATGCCGGTGAACCAGTCGGGATTGCCAAGCCTCTTCGGAGTCGCGGGCGAGTCCCGAACTGGTGTCCCGAGTCTCGAACATCTTCCGCCTGCCGATACTGGCCATCGGCCTGCTGTTGGCACGCTTCGGCATCATCGACCGAAAGCGGGCCATCGAGACGACGGACCTGGCGTGGCCCCGCATCGTCACCGGGGTCGCGCGCATGTCGAAAAACGCGGTCGACGTGGCGATGGTCGGTGCCGCACTCGGGACGAAAGCCGTTGCAGGGGTCGGGTTCGCCGGCCCGTTCTGGGGAATCGCTTTCGCCATCGGCGGCGGCGTCGCCGGGGGCACAATCGCCATGGTCTCCCAGCGCTACGGCGCCGAGGCCTACGATGAACTCGGGCTCTCGGTCCGCTCGAGCACGCTGCTGGTGGTCCTCATCTCCACCCCGGTGATGGTGACGTTCTGGATGTTTCCGGCCGAGCTCGTCGGCCTGCTGAGCAACGACGCCCGCGCAGTCGCCTACGGTGCGGACTATCTCCGTATCGTCGGGCTGGGCATTCCCTTCGCCGGGCTGAACCTCGTCGGCAGCCGCGTGCTCGTCGGCGCTGACGACGCCTTCACCGCGATGCAGGTGCGGGCCGGCGGCGCCGTGGTCAACGTCGTGCTCAACGCCGTCTTCATCTTCGGCCTCGGTCTCGGCGTCGAGGGAGCAGCGCTCGGCACGGTGCTTTCGAACGTCATCGCCGTCTCGGTGTTCGCTATCGGCATCTCCCAGGGCCACGCGCCACTGCTCGGGACGTTCCCCGTCACCATCAACCCGTACGGGAACTACCTCGACGGCCCGACCATCCGCGACCTCATTCGTATCGGCACACCCGTCGGCGCGCGAAATCTCGTCTGGACCGCTGCGGAGTTCCCGATGCTCGCGATCCTCTCGACGTTCGGCACCAGCACCGTCGCAGCGTTCGTCATCGCCCGGCGCATCTGGGGTGTCATGAACACGCCCGGCTGGGGGTTCGGTCTCGCCTCCTCCAGCCTCTCGGGCCAGGCGCTCGGCCAGGCAAAAGAGGAGCTCGCGGAGGCCTACGGCCACGACATCATCCGCTTTTCCGTCGCTACCTACGCCGTTTCGGCGATCATCATCGCCGTCTTCGCGGAGCAACTGGTGCTCCTGTTCACCGGCGGGCCCGGGCCGGAGGTGCCAATCGCGATAAACCTCATCTACGCCGCCTGTGTCGCGGTGCTGTTCCAGGGTGTCTCCGGCGCCGCGATCGGCCCGCTGGACGCCAGCGGCGACACCCGTGTGCCGTTCCTCAGCCAGCTCCTCGGGATGTTCGGCGGCTCGATCCCGTTCGCGTATCTCGGCTCGGTGACGGTGCTTGGCCACTGGGGGCTCTATCTCGCCTTCATCGCCGAGACGACCATTCCGGCGAGTATCAACTACTGGCGGTTCCGGAGCGGTGAGTGGAAGGAGGTGAGCCGACAGTATCGCCCTGACGCGGCCGAGACCGACGCCGAGGCGACGGCCGTCGATTAATGCCGAACGGGCGCGGCTACACGACCCGACGAGTCGGCGCCGGCACGTGTTCCGAGTGGTTTCGCGTCCGTGTTCCGTGGGCCGGGCTCAGCGGTCGACCGAAGCCGAGGCCGCCGACTGGACTAGGATTCGTCCGTGAGCCACCGCTCGCGGAGCCCCTCGGCGACGCCAGTCAGGTGGGCCTGTCCGAACAGGCCGACGATGAGCGCGCCGATAGAGTTGTACATCGCGTCCTTCACGGTGTCGTTGAGGCCCCGCTGTGCGAGGGGCATCGTCACACCCGTCGCGTCTGAGACGATGTCCAGTCCGAACTCGAACAGCTCCCAGGCCACCCCGAACGAGAGGACGACAATGAAGATGTAGACGAACGCAAACCGTGCAGGAAGGTGGATATCCTCCGCGTGCAGATCGATGGCTCTGGCGACGGTGTAGCCGACGCCCGCTAAGAGCGAGGCGGACGTGGCGTGAGTGAGGTGGTCCCACCACGGGACCTGCCCGTACAACCCCGCCGACCCGAGCGTGTGCAGGAACACCGCTGTCGTGATCCAGAGGCCGAGCCAGGGGTCGAGGGGAATGTCGTAGTTCCGCTCGAGCAGCGCCGGGACGAAGGTGACCAACAGCGCCATGCTGCCGTTGATGATCGCTTTGGGCTGTTTGGCCAGGAGCCCGTAGGCGACGATAGCCAGCAGCACCAACTGCATCCCTCGGATGATGCGTCGCTGCGTCGCCGTCGAGGGGCGCGAAAGCAGCGTCATCATCGGCGAATCACCCGCGAGAGTAGTCGGCGGAGCTGGCGGTCCCGTCGACGGAAGTACGCCTCGAACAGCAGGCCGGCGACGACGCCGGCGAGCGTGACCCAGAGCCACTCCATCATCAGGCTCTCGTTCGTCGTGAGATAGTTCGTTCCGACGGTGCGGTCGAGGTTCCACCGGACGATGGTCCAGGCGGCCACCGACGCCATCGTCGTCATGACGACCAGCACGACGGCGAACCAGTGTGTCACGCTGAGCGACGTGAACCTGTTGAGTTCGACGGTGACGATGAGGGCGAGGCCGGCAATCGAGAGATAGGCGGCGAACGTCCCGACCTCCCCGCCGAACAGCCCCCGGACGAGGATGGGGAACAGAGCGAGGAGCAGCAGTTCCCAGGGCAACATCATCTGCCAGTCACGGTACACAACCGGTGGGATGAGGACGATGACCGCGACTGCACCCACGAAGACGGTCCACTGGTAATCCACGTCGAGAGCGCTTTCGACCCAGATGGCGAGCAGAGGGACGATGAACAGCCAGGCGAGGATCGCGTTGAAGCGACTGCTCCGGAACAGCCGCTCGATGAGGTCATCAGCCTCACCGGACCGCTCCGCTGGCTCTCGGTTGTTCACGTGTTCACCTGACGACGCTTCGGCGCATAAGGCTGCTGTTGGTCGGACCCGCTCGCCCGCTGCTTCGACATGCGCGTCGAGCGGTCAGCCACCGCAGACACCGCGTGCGAAGAGACCCTGTCGATACTGGCGTTGGTTCAGCGAGGAAAGCCTACTCGCGATACTGGCCGAGGAACAGCCGCCGCGGCGATGGGGAGTTGCTCGCACCGTCGACCGACACACGACCGACTTCGCACAGGGCGGCCCACCGGGCGCCAACACGAACGCGACGTTCGAACTCGGCAACCCCGCCGGCTCGACAACGCTACCCCGTTCTGCATCACAAACCAGGACGCCTCGCCCCGTACCCTGAGGGTCTCGTCCACGGGCGCGAGGATATCGACGTCCACGCGCGGACAAACGTGTACCGTGCTCGCCGTCGAGCGAGGAGACGAGGTGGACCGGTATCGACGCGTTCGCCGAAATCGCGCACTGAACCCCAGTTGTTCAGCGGGTGTCTCACCCCAGTTGTCCCGGTCGCTCGGGACTGAGGAGACCGATCCAGAGCGCGAACAGCGCGGCGCCGACGAACTCCGGCACCGCGATTCCACCGGTGGGCGCGAGCCAGAGCCCCCAGACCGGCCAGGAAAGCGGGGAGGCGATGCCGAACCCCAGGGTGAGCTTCCCGGTCAGCAGCCGCAGCCGCGCGACACCGTCGACGAGCAGCGTGAGCGACGCGAGCGCGAAGAACGCGACTGCGAGCGGGAGATGTGGGGGGCGACCGGCCGGGAACAGTCCGACGCCGGCCATCGCGAGCAGAGAGCCGACAAAAGTGGTGGCGCGCAGATAACCGAGCGGGTCGGCCGCTGCAGTCCAGAGCGCCCACGCATATGGGAGGCCAAGCAGACCGCCGACCAGGAGTCCCCCGTTGAACAGCCACGCGCTCGTGCCCGTAGTGCCGAGGTCAGAGAGTGCGCTTGCCCACCACGAGAATGTCGGCGAAATTACGGTCGCCGCCAGGAGACTGCCGATAGTGACGGCGGCAGCTACCGGTCCAGAGCGGCGCGCCCACTGCCGACGCGAACGCGGGATTGATGTGTTGGGGACGTCACAACACGGTCGTGCGAGGATTCGTCCCATGACGCTGTTCGACGCCGAGGGGCGACTCGCCCCGATTCGTACCGGCCGGTTAGCCGACGTCGCGTCGTCGCTGGCGTGGTTCATCGGCCTGATTGCAACGTTCGTCCACCCCGTGGGGCTCGTCGTCGCCGGCATCCTCCTTGGACTAACGGCGAGTTCGCTCGAGCGCGCGTTCGCCGCGAGCGCCGCCTTCGGCATCACTATCGTCGCCGCCGGCACGGTGTGGCTGCTACTGACGGGGTCACTCCCCATCAGCATCAGCGTCGCGCCCTCGTTCATCGCCTTCCTGGCACTGATCGTGCCATCGGCGGTCGCTCTACTCACGCGTTCGATACTCTGAACGGGTCGCGCTGTCCATGGACGCGGCTCCGACGGCGCGCAGCGCCCCGCGGGAGACAGCTCCGAGACCGAACCCCGGAACGAGTAAATAGACCATCAGTTCGAAGCGGTCGCTCCGGAAAGTATTTTCCCACACCCGGTAACAATCTCGCAACGATGAAGAGTAATACGGTCGAGCGAGTTACCGACTGGAGCTCGGAGCCGTTCACCGGCGGCCACGACGGACTGCGCGAACTCGCCGACCGCGAGTTCAGCGGGGCGGCCACCGACAGCAACGCGTGGCTATTCATGCTGAACGGCCGGGTACTCGGCTGCTTCGACGGCGAGATGGATTCGTTCGCCGACGCCGACGGCACTGCCTACGAGTCGCCGGATGCGTCCCTCCCACTTCTGTTCGCGATGCAGGAGACGGGCGGTGAGACACGCGCGGAGTACTACAGCGAGGATACGCCCCTCTCAGAGGTTACCAAGACACTGGAGTCCGGCAACTTCACCGGGTACATCGAACTCTCGGAGAACGTCCTCTCGGGTGATTACTACGTCTCCTACTACGGCGGCCGGTCGCTTCCCGTGGCGTTCGTCGGTAACCAGGGCGAACGGCTCACCGGCGACGAGGCGTTCGAACGCGCCGATGGCGAGGTGGGAATCTACAAGGTCAACACCGTCGAGTTGGATATCACCGATATCCCGGACGAGCAGCCCGAACCTCCTGCTGCGGGCAGCGTCCACGACGACGAAACCGACGGGGCCGAGGAGCCGCCACCTGCGGAGGATGATAAGCCGGCCGCTGTAAACGAAGCTGAGCCTGCTGAAGACGGTGGAACCGAAGAGCCAGCGGCCGAGACTGAACGTCCGAGCGACACCGAAGAACTCGCGACCGGCGCCGAAGAAACCGCCAGCGATGAGGAGTCCAAGTCGAACGGGCAAACATCTGGCGAGCGCACTGCGGAAGCGGCCGCCGAACGCGAACCGACCCACGGAGCCGACGAATCGGAACCGACCGAGAGCCGGCGGCAGTCCGCCGCCGAAGCGGACGAGCCGAAACCGACGCACGCGGACCGCCCGGAGCCCGAACCCGAACCCGAACCCGAACCTGAACCCGAATCCGAACCGCGGCCGGGAGAGCCAGGAACGGCCGAGGAGCAGAAGTGGCGCGGCGCAAAAACCATTCCAGCGCTGGACCCCGAGGAGTCCGTCGATATGGCCGAAGAGGTTCCGGGCGGGGTCGAGACGGAGACGGCTGATGCGGCGACGGCGGTTACCAAACCGCGTCGGCGGGCAGAGAACGATGCCGCAGTCGAGGAGCTGAAAGAGGCACGTGACCGGCTGCAAGCGCGCGTCAAGGAGCTTGCGGGGCAAAACGACGAGCTTCACTCGGAGACCGAACAGCTCCGGGAGGAGCGCGACCGCCTCGAGCGCGAGCGCGAGAAGACACAGGCGAAAGTAGCCGAACTCGAAGCCGAGGTCGAAGAGCTGCAGACGACCGTCGACCAACTGGAGTCGGAGCTCTCGAGGGCCGAATCAGAACTGGCGGAGGTCCAGGAGTATATTCCCGAAGGCGATCACGACATCTCGGAGGACCGGGCGTTCGAGGGGACGAACCTGTTCGTCCGCTACAACCGCCAGGGCGGCGCGACACTCGAAGACGCCCACGGGGGGGACGCGAAACGTGCTGACGTGAACGAAAACCTCCGACTGGAGCACCACACCGACTTCGAAGAGGAGGGCGCAGTCGTCGACGGCGAGCCCTTCGAGGAGTGGCTCCACGGGACGATCGAGTACGGCTTCGGCCACTGGCTGGTCCAGGAGTTCATCTATGAAATCCTCGAAACGGGGAACCAGTCGGGGCTCGGGAAGCTGTTCGATAGGATTCCCGAGATCGACCGGATCGAGTTCCAGGGCGGCGTCACACTCCCGACAGATGAGGGGGAACCGCCCGAGACGGCGACGTTCGACGTGATGCTTCGTGACCGGATGGGAAATCCACTCATCGTCGCCGACCTGAACGACTCGCGGGAGGCCGCGACGGAGTCGATGCTCGGCACGCTCATCGAGAACGCCACCCCGGTCGCGAAAGCCCAGGAAAGTCTCGCCGGAGCGTTTTTCGTCACGACGAGCTACTACGACCCGGGCTCGTTGGAGACAACGGAGGACGCGACAGGTGGCGGATTCCTGAGTCGGGACAAGAACAAGAGCTTCGTGAAGCTCTCGCGCAAGAGCGGCTACCACCTCTGTCTCGTCGAAACACGAGACGAGGAGTTCCACGTCAGCGTCCCGGAGCTTTAGGAAAACAGCCGTCCTCTCGAAACTGAACGCGTCAGTTATCGGCTTCCGGCGCCGACTCGATCCGCATCGACCGCAGTTTATCGACCGTGTCTTCGAGTTTCTCGTCCAGGTCGTCGACGAACTCCCCGGTGTGGTCGGTGGTGATCGCTCCCTGGCTCGACGGCTCGATGAGGTTCTCCTCCTCGAGCACACGCAGTGAATACCGGACCTTGTGATGCGGATAGCCGGTCTCGTTCGACATCTTCACGATGCCGATGGGTTCGTTCTCGATTACCATTCGCAGCACCTGAAGATGCCGCTCCAACATGTCTACTTCTTTCTCAAGTCGATCTATCATGCTATATGTTAACTTCTCTTGCTAGCTTTTAAAGCTTACCCTCGGGCCGGGCGATAGGGGATACGTTGGTCAACGAGATGGGTGTAGTTAACATTTCGGGCCAAGAGCCGAGGCGAGCAACGTGGGGAGACTCTCGCCCGCCGCCGTGCCTGACCGGTATGGGGGGCGCATCGTAACCGGTTTAATTGGGGCTGAAGAATCTCCGCGTATGACCGTCATCATCGTCGGCGCACAGCTCGGCGACGAGGGGAAAGGCGCCCTCGTCGACCGCTGGGGCGGCGAGGCCGATGTCGTCGTCCGGTATCAGGGAGGAGATAACGCAGGTCATACTGTCGTCGAGGACGGCGAGGAGTACAAGCTCTCACTCGTGCCCAGCGGCAGCGTGCGCGGGAAGACCGGCGTGCTCGGCAACGGTTGTGTTGTCAATCCCCGAACCCTGTTCGACGAGATCGAGTCGCTGCAGGAGCAGGGCCTCGACCCGGACGTGCGCCTCGCCGAGCGCGCACACGTCATCATGCCATACCACCGTGTGTTCGACAATATGGAGGAGGCGGACAAGGACGAGTCCGGCTCCGGAACCAAGGTCGGCACGACCGGTCGAGGCATTGGCCCGACCTACGAGGACAAGGCCGGCCGGCGGGGCGTCCGCGTCGGCGACCTCCTCGACCCTGATGTACTCCGGGACCGGCTCGAGTACACCGTCCCGCAGAAGCGGGCCATCGCTGAAGAGGTGTTCGACGTCGACACCGGTGTCGAGTTCGACGTGGACCAGCTGGTCGCGGAGTACGCGGCGTACGGCGAGCGCCTCCGGGAGGAGGGGATGACCGTGGAGGCCGGTGATTTCCTCTACGAGCAGCACGCAGACGGCGCGAACCTCCTCTTCGAGGGAGCACAAGGAACGAGTATCGATATCGATCACGGGAACTACCCCTACGTCACCTCCTCGAACCCGACCGCCGGCGGCGCCGCTATCGGCTCCGGTATCGGCCCGAAGCTGCTCGGTGAGGGCGAGATCGTCGGCATCGTGAAGGCGTATCTCTCGCGGGTCGGCTCCGGGCCGCTCCCGACCGAGATGACCGACGCGGAGGAGGACCTCGCCAACAAAATCCGGGAAAAAGGTGGGGAGTTCGGTACCGTTACCGGCCGGCCCCGGCGCATCGGCTGGCTGGACATCCCCATGCTGCGCCACGCTGCACGGCGGTCCTCGTTCACCGCCATCGCTGTCAATCACGTCGACGTGCTCGCCGGGCTGGACGAGCTGAAGGTCTGTCACCAGTACGACCTCGACGGAGACACCCTCCGGACGGTTCCAGCGACAACCGAGGAGTGGGCAGCCTGTGAACCCGCGTTCCGGGAGTTCGAGACCTGGGCGGAGCAGGACTGGAGCGCCATCGTCGAGGAGGGGTACGACGGGCTGCCGGCCGCCGCGCGGGAGTATCTCGGCTATCTGGAGGAGGAACTCGAGGCGCCGGTGTACGCCGTCGGCGTCGGCCCCGACCGCGACCAGACCGTCGAGCGCGAGACACCCTGGGAGTAGCGCCGCTCGCCGGGTAAGCAGTCCCACGAATCACCTTCTGGAGCCGAGTGCCCTGTCGAGCAATCCGTGAGCTGGCGAACAGGCAACCCACAGATATCGAGGGCATCGCCCTCGCTGCTCCACGAAGCGGTGGGTCGCACAACCGCGTGACGCTCCGTGGCTCTGCTCAGCGCACACGCAGGGTAGTCCCGTTTTCCTTCTTCAACTTACGCCACGGATAGATCTTCGACGTCCCCCCGGGTCGCCGCGGAACCCCTACCCTTTTGCCTGACCCGCTCTCAGCGATGGGTAATGAAGGAGTCGCTGATGGACATCATCTGCTGTCCGATGGACAAACACGACTTGGAACTCGACGTCGACGAGCGCGAGGGCGACGAAGTGCTCTCGGGGACGCTGACCTGCACCGACTGCGGCGAGTCCTACCCCATCGAGGACGGGATTCCGAACCTCCTCCCGCCGGATATGCGTGAGGAAGCCGAGTAACCGAACCGGCAGTCACGGTCATGGCGGGACCCAGCGTACGGAACCGAGCGCCAAGAACGGAGAGACGTACCGAACTTTTTGTCCGGGGGGGTAGAGCGTTCGACCATGCTCGAAACGACCATCGACGCCGAACCCGGGGATGATGCGGTCGCCTTCTCTCTGCGCGTCGAGAACCGCGGCGATGACGATGTTGCGCTCTCGTTCTCGGACAGCCAACGGGTCCGGATCTCAGTGTTCTCCGCTGAGAACGACGCCGCCGAGCCGATCTGGCGCTCCGACGAAGGACAGATGTTCGCGCAGATGCTCGGGAGCGAACCCGTCCCAGCTGGGGAGAGCGTCGAGTTCCGCGAGGAGTGGGTGGAGCCAGCGCCGGGGACCTACCGCGCGGTTGGCGACGTCGTCTGTCGGGAGCGGGAGCTACAGGACGAGACGACGTTTTCCGTCTAACTGGGCCGGGGAGACGGTTACTCCTCGAGCTCCGCGTAGAGCTGTTCGGTCGCGCGCCGTACGGCTTCGTCGCTGTCCTCGGGGACGTCGTAACCGAGAGCTCTGAGTTTGTCGGTATCCAGTCGCATCTTCGGGACGTCGCCCGTCCAGCCGCGGTCGCCGCCGGTGAACTCGTACGCCGGGTCGAGATCCATCACGTCGGCGACGATATCCGCGATATCGACGACGGAGGTGGTCGTACGCGAGCCGAGATTGAAGAGGTTGTACTCGGCGCCAGCGTGCTCGACGACGTACCGGATTGCGTCGGCACAGTCCGCAACGTGGAGGTAGGATTTCTCCTGCCGACCGTCGCCGAGGACGGTGAGCCCCTCCGGGTCCGCCTGGAGCTTCTGGATGAAATCCGGGATGACGTTGCCGCGCTGACGCGGGCCGACGATGTTGGCGAAGCGGAACACCCACGACTGGATGCCGTAGGAGTTCGCGAACGTCGAGACGACGCCTTCGTCGGAGAGCTTGGAGGCGCCGTAGATGCTGATGGGTTCCAGCGGGCCGTAATCCTCTGGCGTCGGTCGCGGGGCCTCGCCGTACACCGTCGAGGAGGAGGTGAACGCGAGCGCGTCACAGCCCACCTCGCGCATCCGCTCGACGACGTTGTAGGTCATCTCGGTGTTCTCCTCGAACACACGGCGCTCCTCCTCGGGATTGTCCATCCGCACGTCGGTGTGTGCGGCGAAGTGCAAGACGATATCCGTCTCGTCGGTCACGACTTCGGCCACATCGTCGGGCACCAGCATGTCGGCGCGGACGAACTCGACGCCGTCGGGGATCGCCTCGCGGTCGCCTTTCGAGAGGTCGTCAACCGCCAACACGTCGTTCTCGGCGGCGAGGTCGGCGGCGATGCGGGAGCCGACCAGCCCGGCAGCGCCGGTCACGACAATACGCTGTTCACGAAGTTCCATATCCGCGGATGTCGGGGTTCGGGCAAGTGCGTTCCGGTTGGGGTAAAACATTTCGCGGGCGGCGACGGCGTTACGCCCGCGAACCGAAAGTGCCACCCGCG
>NZ_JAZKRY010000070.1:0-15545 GCF_036626355.1 Halolamina sp.
GTCGAACGCCGCCGGTTCAGGGGCTCCCATCACCGACACGGATGGTCACGGCGGCACAGACTCGCAGTAATCACTATCAGTTGTCGTGGATTTCTTCGAACCCCACGACGAAGGCGGCGACTCGGGAGGAGCCTTAGTTCGTCGTGGATTTCGATTCTTCGCCGTTTTCGGGCGCCTCGACCCCTTCGACGGCTTCGGAGGTCTCGGTCTGCTTTTCGGTGTCGATATGCCACCGGTCGACCACGTCCTCGTACTCCGCGAGGCGATCGCTCACCTCCTCTTTCAGCTCGTCGTCGTTGATGTTCACTTCGAAGACGAACTCCTCCCGGTCGCCCCGGGAGCTGCGCTGGACGTTCGCGCTCACGAGTTCGTTGTCGAAGTAGTACGGCGCGAGCTGGGTCATCACCTTCCGGTAGACGGTGTCCTCGACGGTCCGGATGGCTTTCCGTCCCGCCGAGTCAGCAGCCCGTGTCGCGTAGCTGATCGAGTCCTGCCAGCGCTCGATGGCGCTTTCACTCTCGCCTTCCTCGACTTTCTCGTAGGACTCACTCAGCTTCTCCCCGGCGGATTTGATGTCGTCCTCGGGCCGCTTTCCTTCGCGTTCGCCGGGGCCCTCGCCGATGCTTGCCTGTTCTGCAGTCTTCTCTTCGATGTCTTCGCCCAGGCGCTCGTGGGATTTGGGTCGCCATTCGTCCCACTCATCGAACGCCTCGCCGTCAACGCTGGCGTCCCGGAGCGCACTGGTGATGCGCTCGCCGTGTTCGACGATCTCGCCCCACGAGCCGCGCTGTTTGAAGCCGGCGATGCTCTCCTCCATCTCTTGTAGACGGCAGGAGTTCGGCACACATAAGTTCCGGCTGTTCCACGTTCCCACACCGCTATGCCGGAGAAGTCGGTGTTTTACGCGCCGAGCCCAACGACCGGGTATGAGTGGACGCCCAGACACGCCGGAGATGGCCGACCTCATGGAGACCGAACAGCCCAGCTTCCAGGAAATTCTCGCCTGCGTGTTCGGTATCCAGAACCACGAGAGTCGGACGTATCTCGCCCTCCTCGACGCGCCCGATAGCACCGTCGCCGAGCTCGCCGACGAACTCGACCGCGACCGGAGTAACGTCAACCGCTCGCTGACGACGCTGCTCTCGAAGAACCTCGTCGATCGCCGGCGCCGGCTGCTCGACCCCGGCGGCTACGTCTACGAGTACACCGCCGTCGACCTCCCGGTAGCCAAGGAGATGCTCCACACCGCGCTCGACGAATGGGTGGAGAACGTCCACGCGGCTATCGGGGAGTTCGGCCACGAGGACTGACGACACCCACGGCTCCGCTCACCGCGACCAGCTCGCCTGACTACCCCGACCGACTTTTCACGCCGCCCCTCCGAGTGGCGGTCGATGACCGATTCCCTCTCCCTCACCGCACCGCCACCGACGCGGCCGCCCGACGTCGACGAGAACTGCTGGCTCGCCTGCATCGCCTGCGGCGAGACGTTCCCGCCGTTCGCCGACATCCGCTACACCTGTGACGACTGCGGCGGCCTGCTCGAGGTGCGTTACGCCGACCTCCCCAGCTGGGACGCCTTCGAAGGCCGGGGTGTCTGGCGCTACGCCGCCGCGCTCCCCTTCGAGACGGGCCGAACTCGCGCGGCCGAGCCCGACGACCCGCCTGCCGGCGTCAGTCTCCCGGAGGGGGACACGCCGCTGTACGAGGTCCCCAGCATCGAGGCCGACCTCGGGCTCGACCGGCTCCGGGTCAAACACGAGGGAATGAACCCGACGGGGAGCTTCAAAGATCGCGGGATGACCGTCGGCGTCGGTGTTGCCGAGGCTGTCGGGGTCGACCGGCTGGCCTGTGCCTCGACCGGCAACACCTCCGCGGCGCTCGCGGCCTACGGCGCCCGGGCGGGCCTGGAGACGCTGGTGCTCCTGCCCGCTGGGAAGGTCGCCGCCGGGAAGGTCGCCCAGGCGTCGCTCCACGACGCCCGGATTCTGGAGGTTGACGGCAACTTCGACGACTGTCTCGACATCGTCCAGGAGCTCGCCGTAGCCGGTGAGGCGTATCTGCTGAACTCCCTCAACCCGTTCCGGCTGGAGGGCCAGAAGACGATCGGCCTCGAAATCCTCGAGCAGTTCCGCGACGAGGAAGGAACGTTCCCCGACCGCATCGTGCTCCCAGTGGGCAACGCGGGCAACACCGCCGCGCTCTACAAATGTTTCCGGGAACTGGTCCACGCCGGTGCGATGGCGGTCGAGGAGGTGCCCAAACTCACCGGCGTGCAGGCCGCCGGCGCCGCGCCGTTCGTCGAGGCTATCGAGAGCGGGTCCGACACCGTCGAGCGCTGGGAGACGGTCGAGACGCGCGCGACGGCGATCCGCATCGGCGAACCGGTCAACGCATCAAAGGCACTCCCGGGGGTGCGTGAGACGGGCGGCACCGCCGTCGCTGTCGAGGACGAGACGATTACCGACGCCCAGCGCGCACTGGCACGCGAAGGTGTCGGTGTCGAACCCGCCTCCGCGGCCTCGGTTGCCGGCCTCCGCACGCTCCGAGAGCGTGGTGAGGTCGACGCCGACGAGCGCGTCGTCTGTCTCACGACGGGGCATCTGCTGAAAGACCCCGGGGCCGCGGCCGCGGCGGGCGACGAACCTGAACCAGTCGAAAACGATGTAAACGCGGTGCTGTCGCTGCTGTCCTAGTCCAACTCTCGAACGCTACGCTCTTGCCTACGCCGTCCCTTAACCCGACAAATGGAACGTGTCGCCGCATTCGACCGCGTGGAGGCGCTGCTTTCCACCGTCGAGGACGAGAGGATGCCCGTGCCGGTCCGGGAGATCTGGCTCTACGGTGACGCCGCGCTCGGTCTCGACCCGATCGACCGCCTCGATATCTACCTCACGAAGGATATTCTTCTGCGGGACGACTCGGAGGGGCCGGACGACGCTGGCGAGCGCTTCGAGCGCGAGTACGGGGTGAAAGGCGTCGGCAGCACCGTCCGGGCTGACTGGGCCGAGCAGTATCCCGAGTATCTCCGGGCCAGCGAGAACGGCTACGCCGCCCCGGAGCGCTGTCTTGCTGCCCATCTCACCGACGACGACGAGCCGATCCATCTGGAGGTCTGCAACGCTTCGTTCGGCGATAACGTCACCCAGCGCCTCAAAGGGGCGATGGACCGGGAAGCCTACCAGGAGATTCTCGACCCGCGCGGAGCCTGCCTCTGGATCGACGGCCAGCGCGACGAGGAGACGCTGACGGAACTCCGGGCGGGCGAGATCGCGTTCCCGACGCTGCCCGAGTCGCTCTCGATGCTCGGCGTCGACCAGGACGCAGCGGAGACGGCCGCCGAGGCGATGCGCGCTCATCGCCGCGAGCAGACGGGTGCGACGGTTCGCGGCGACGTCGTCTGAGCGGCGGGCAGAGGGCCATCGCTCACGGGCTCGATGACGTGGTAGAAAGACCGGGCGGCACAAAACGCGTCGGTCGTGCGATGCACCGGCAGCGTCGCACCAGCGCTATCGGATGACGTCCAACCCGTTGTTGGTATCGGTCCGGTCGCGACCGCCGTCCCGGCGAGTCGTCGTCGCTGACTGCTGTCGGTCGCCCGTGTCACCCTCCTTCGCGTTGCGCTTGGCATCGAAGTCGACGTTCTCGATGTCGGTATCGCCGAGCGCACGCTTGGATTCGTTGGCCTGCTTCTGCGTGCTTGGACCCAGTACCTGTGCGGACTGGACGCCGGTCATGATGGCCATGACGCGGACTTTCCCCTTGTAGCTCTCCTGAATCCGGGCGCCCCAGATGACGTTCGCCGAGGCCTCGAGGCGCTCGGTGATGCTGTCGGCGATCCCCTCGGCCTCCTTCAGCGTGAGGTCGGGGCCGCCCGTGATGTGGACCAGCCCGCCGCTGGCGCCGCGGTAGTCCACGTCGAGCAGCGGGTGGTTCATCGCGTCGGAGACGACCTCTTCGGTCTTGTTCGAGTCCTGTGTCTCCCCGACGAGCATCACGGCGACGCCGCCCTGGTTCATGATCGTGGACATGTCCGCGTAGTCCAGGTTGATGAGCGACGGCTGCGTGATGGTCTCGGAGATCCCCTTTACCGTCTCGGCGATGATCTGGTCCATCACCGAGAACGCCTTCCCGATGGGAAGGTTGGGGACGTAGTCGAGCAGGCGGTTGTTGTCCAGCACGATGATGGAGTCGGCCTCCTCGCGGAGCTTTTCGAGTCCCTCTTCGGCTTTCACCGTGCGGGCGCGCTCGACGTTGAACGGTGTCGAGACCATCCCGACGACGATTGCCCCAGCCTCCTTGGCGATTTCGGAGATCACGGGTGCGGCACCGGTCCCCGTCCCACCGCCCATGCCGGCAGTGACGAACACGAGGTCCGCGTCGCCGAGCACTTCCTTGATCGTTCCCTGGGCCATCTCGGTTGCGCGCTGGCCCATCTCCGGGTCGCCACCGGCACCGAGCCCTTCAGTGAGGGATTTGCCGACGAGAATCTTCGTGTCGGCCTCGATCATCTTGAGGTGCTGCTTGTCGGTGTTGATGGCGACGGTTTCGGCGCCGTCGACGCCGATGTTGTAGAGTCGGTTGACGGTGTTGTTGCCAGCGCCACCGGCGCCGACGATGACGATTCGAGGGTCACCGAACTCGTCGTCGTCGGCGTCCTCCTGCATCGAGCGCTGCTCGGCCTCCGCGTTATCGAGTGCGTCCTGAACGATATCCTGCATCGTTACACCTTGGCCCAGCTCGCGTCACGACGCCCGCTCTGCTCCTCCGCGTCGCTCTCGTTGATCATCTCCCGAACGGCTGACCGGATGGCCTCGCTCCGGTTGGGGTACTCCCCCGTCTCCACCAGTTCTTCGACCTGTTCGACCTGCTGCCGTGGTATCCGTAGTGTGACACGCTCCATTGGTTATTTCCCCCGGTAAGACGAATCCGGCGCGAGCCGTTGTCCCACAGTCCCGACCATACCGGGGTCCCCGCCCCGGCTGGACTCTGTAAGACGACCGTCTTACGCATCGTACCGAACGGAACTATTCCATAAAAAGCTACCGACGGTTTCAAGCTAATATAATAAAGTTTCGGTGCTTTGTGGCTCCAGCGTTTACATCCTGCCGTTCGTCGTCACTCTCATTCATACGTCGCGAGACCCAAAAAACAGCGTTGCTGAGCGCCAGAAACTGGATATTGCCCAATTCGATGTCTGACAGCAAATCACCACACGGCGACCTCAGTGTATGACACTCACCGCGTTTTCGTCGTCGCACCCGGTCCGGCGCCGATCGTGTCATGTCGCACGCGGTCCCACCGGCGGGGGCGCTGGCTGCTGGGGCGAGGGGTCGCTGAGGTCTCATGGCGGTACGTTCCTCCTCCGTAACGTGCCCACGGTATAAATCTTGGTCAGCACTCTATGTCCAGCGTCTGGACGACCGTAAGACGCGCGTCTTACTGCTCCGGACGTGACGACGCTATCCTACCGAAGTCGACGTTCGCCGCCGCCGACGCCAATAGTGTAGAGTCGGGTGCTGTGGTATTTCCGGCCCCTGGCGCGGAGGATGAGGCCCTGCACGGCGATATCTTCCCCGATCCTCCCGTAGCTCTGGGAACGCACGTGAAACGGATTACAATCGGGCCTGAACCTACTGATACTGAACACCATCGGGAAACGCACCCGGCGCGTGCTACGCCCGGTCGAACACGTCAGACGTCGGGCTGCGACGGCCGCAGCCGGGACAGAACGTCCATTCGCCACGGATCTCCTGGCCGCACTCACACTGGGGGGTGCGCTGGACTTCCTCACCGCAGTTGGGGCAGTAAGCGTGCTCCTCGTCGATATCGTGGCCACACTGCGGGCAACTCCCGTCGTCGTCCTCGGTGCGCTCGGGTTCGTCCGTTATGCCCCCTTCGACGGTCGTGTTCCCCGGCGTATCCAGGGTAATATTGACGTTTACGTCCCGAGTAGCCTCCTCGCCCAGTCGCTGCTGCAGTAGTTCGTCGACACGTTTGGCAACCGGCTCGCCGGCCACTGCCGAACCGCTCTCTCCTGTCGCGCCGCCGACCCCGGGCTGTCGGTCGAGGAACTCCCGGAGCGCCTCGCGCATCACCTCGCTTTTCGACGCGTCGAGGCCGTCCAGCCGCTCGACGAGCGCGTCGTCGGCGCGGAAGGTGATTTTGCTCATACACGACGATTGAGCCGCTCCCACAAGTAGTTTCCGCGGTGTCTGACGCGTGTCAGCGGAGCTGTCAGACACGCCAGGTAGCCCCGCTCGGCGGTTTCTCGACCGGAAGCGCCCCTCGGAAGCCATAAACCCCCCGCAGCGATTATACTCAGACATGGATTACGAGGCGAAACTCGACCGTGCGCTCACGCTCGTGCCGGAACTCGGCGGGAGCGAAGAGCGCCTCAGCGTGCCCGAGCCGGAAACACAGAAGGACGGCGCGTTCACACGGCTCACCAACCTGAAGGAGATCGCCGATGCGCTCTCTCGGGAGGGGGAGCATCTCCACCGGGAGATCCAGAGCGAACTGGGGACGGCCGGCCAGCTCGGTGACGGGCGTTCGCGCTACAACGGGAGCTTCTCCCCGAGCGATTTCCAGGCCGCCATCGACAGCTACATCCAGGAGTTCGTGCGCTGTTCGGAGTGTGGGCTCCCCGACACCCGACTGGTGAACGAGGACGGCACGATGATGCTTCGCTGTGAGGCCTGTGGGGCGTTCCGCCCGGTGACCAAGCAGTCCACGGCGAGCAAGAGCCAGCAGGTAACGACCGATATCGAGGAGGGCGAGACCTACGAGGTCGAAATCACCGACACCGGCCGAAAAGGCGACGGCGTCGCCAAACGCGGCGACTACACCATGTTCGTCACGGGCGCCAGCGAGGGCGAGACCGTGCGGGCGAAGGTAGAGAACGTCTCGGGCAACCTCGTGTTCGCGAAGAAACTCTAAGCCGCTCGACCAGCCGCCATTTCCTTACCGGTTGGCCCCTAACAGGGAGCCATGGCTGACGAGAAAGACCCCCAGAAGGAGGCTGCGAGACGCCAGCGTGAGCGCCACGAACGACAGGAGGAGTCGCTGGGGAGCGCGCTCGACCGGCTCGACGACGAGTACGCGGACGAGGTGGCGGCACGCGAGGCGATCATGGAGGAGCTGGGCGAAGCTGAACACGCCAAGCCGGCCGAGACGACTGAGAAGGAGGCCGCCGAGGTCGAGCGCGAGACCACCGGGGTCGTCGATGAAGTCGATGAGGAGGACGAGCCTGACACCGCATAGCGTCCCCGGAGGACCACTCGGCAGCCCACAACGCTACCGGCCGCTCTTCTCACTAGTCGAACGCCCGGCCCTGCACTGGGTTAGTCACACCCGCACGCCGGACAGGTCCCTGCTGATACGGTTCGCAGCGACGAGCGCTCTCTCGACGAACTGTCGACCGAGGCCACCAACGTGATCCGGCAGAACATCTGGGCCAGCCTGAGAGTCCGAAGGCGCTGCTCGCGTTCGGCCTCCCGTTCGGGCTGGTCCCCATCTGGGTAGCAGTGCTCGTCCGCGACGCCGGGCTCACCACCGCCGTCACGGGCAACGCGATGGGGCTCTCGAGCATCGAGTGTGAGACGCTCGAGGACTGACGCCGCTTGCGGAAGGACTCAGCGGCGACTGCTGGGCACCGATTCACCAGCAGTACCCGGCAGGAACCGGGGGCCACCCGGATGTTTTTGGCGTCACCGATGAACAATCGGGGTATGCCGACAGAACTCCCTGATTCCGAGTACCGCTCACGACTCAGCGAGGTGCGGGGGAAACTCTCGAACACCGACGCCGACGCTGCGGTCTGGTTCTCCGCAACGAGCATCCACTACGTCTCCGGCTTCGAACACGTCCAGACCGAGCGCCCGGTCGCGCTCGCGGTGACGGAGGACCGCATCGAGATCACGGTCCCCCGGCTGGAGATCGAGCGCGTCGAGACCGTCGACCGCATCGACGATGTCCACCAGTACTTCGACTACCCGCAGGGCAAACCCATCGCGACCGCAGCAGCGATGCTCGAGGGACTCGGCGCCGATTCCGTCGCCGTCGACAGCGACGGCGCGCCGGGCGTGATGGGCTACGAGGGCCCCTCGCTCTCGGAGTACGTCGACGTGGAGAGCCAGTCCTGGGTCCCGCGAATGCGCTGGGAGAAGACCGATGCCGAGATCGAACTCATCCAGGAGTCGGCCAACTGGGCGAACCTCGCCCACCGCTATCTCGCCGACTACGCGGAGGAAGGGGCCCACCCCGCGACAGTCTCCCAGCAGGCGTCGATGGAGGCCTCCCGTGCGATGCTCGACACGCTCGGCGACCGGTTCACCGAGAACGTCCGGGGCACCGGGCCGGCCCGCGCCGGCTTCATCTCCGCCGACGAGACAGCGCTCCCCCACGGCCACACGCCGAACAGGCGCCTCGAGCGCGGCGACGTACTCATCACCGGCGCGTCGGCCAACGTCGACGGCTACAACTCCGAACTCGAGCGCACGATGTTCATCGGCGAGGTGAGCGACGAGCAGGAGCATTACTTCGACCTCATGCTCGAGGCCCAGGACATCGCCATCGACGCGCTCGGGCCGGGCGTCCCGCTCTCCGCCGTCGACGAGCAGGTCTGGGAGTTCTTCGAGGAGCAGCATATCACCGACCTCGCCCAGCACCACGTCGGCCACAACATCGGCCTCGACGGCCACGAGCCGCCGTACATCGACAAGGGCTGGGGTGACTACGACTACGTCGGCGAGAACGATGACGAGATGGCGCCCGGCCAGGTGTACACCATCGAGCCCGGGATCTACACCGAGAACGAGGGCTACCGCCACTCCGACACCATCGCCATCACCGAGGACGGCACCGAGTGGCTGACCTACTTCCCACGCGATCTCGCCTCGAACGTCATCTCCGAGTAAGCCGTCACAACGCTCTCCCGGTTTTCGTCGCGTTTCGCGGCGCTCCGTGCCCGTATCGAACCCCCTAAGACGGCCCACGTCCAGACACGTGTAATGAGCATCACGCTCGGAGACGCGAGCGCGAACCCCGGCGAGGTCGACACCGGTCGGCTCCGAGTCGGCGAAACCCGTGACGGTAGCCCCGTTGGGCTCCCGGTCTGTGTGGTCAACGGCGCCGACGACGGCGAGACGCTGTACATTCAGGCGGTGTCCGACGGCGACGAACTCAACGGGCTCGGCGTGCTCACCCGCGTCGTCCCCCGGCTCGACCCGTCCGCGCTCTCGGGCGCGGTGTTGTTCGTCGGGATCGTCAACTACTACGCCTACCAGGTTGGCGAGCACCGCAACCCGATCGACGACACGAAGATGAATCGGGCCTACCCGGGCGACGAGGACGGCACCAGTTCGGAGCGTATCGCCGCGGCGACGTTCGATGTCGCCAGCCGCGCCGACTACGTGCTCGACCTTCACCAGGCCTCCACTTCACGGATGCTCAACGAGACGCGGGTGCGCTGTGGCAAACACCACCGGCTCCACGACGACTGTCTCGAACTCGCGAAAGTGTTCGGCACGGGCCATATCCTCGACCAGAAGGGGCCGGACGGCCAGCTTGCGCGTGCGGCGCCCGACGACGCCATCCCCACCGTCGATCCGGAGCTGGGCGGCTGTGTCGGCTGGGACGAGGAGAGCATCCTGTACGGCGTCGATGGCGTGTTCAACGTGCTCACCTACTACGGCTTCCTCGACGGCGAGGTGTCGCCAGGCGAGCAGACTCGCGCCACCGGCTTCGACCAGTACAACTCCCCGACGGGGGGCGTCACGCACTTCCGCAAGGACCTGGGCGACGAGGTTGCCCGTGGCGACGTCCTGTTCGAGGTGACCGACCCGTTTGGCCAACTCAAAGGCCGGGTGACAGCCGACTGCTCGGGCGTGTTCTGGCGCTCCCGCCGACTCCCACAGGTCGCGTCAGGGGAGTACGTCTGCTCGGTGGCGACGGATATCGACACGGTCTGATAGTGATTACGGCGAATAGGTTCATCGACGGTGTCGAGAGCCGCCGGTTCAGGGGCTCCCGTCACCGACACGGATGGTCACGGCGGGACAGACTCGCAGTAATCACTATGAGGCCGGACACCCTGCCGACCCGCAGCTTCCGGAACCAACAACTACTGAACAGCGCCGCCGCATCCACCGGGTATGCGCGACACCGCCACCGACCCAACCCCGCTCGTCTGTCCCGCCTGCGGCGCCGAGTACGCGGACCGCTGGCGCTGTACCTGCGGCCACCCGCTGGCGTTCGCACACCAGCCCCTGCCCGCGGAGCCGGCGCCAGACCCCGCGGCGTTCGACAGCCGTGACGGCCTCTGGAGCTTCGATGAGTTCCTCCCCGTGGAGAAGCGCGTCAGCCTCGGCGAGGGGATGACGCCGCTCCAGCCCGCCCCCGAGTGGGACGCCGAGTTCAAACTGGAGTACGTCTTCCCCACCGGTTCGTTCAAGGACCGCGGCGCCACCGCGACCGTCTCGCGGGCGCTCGAACTCGGCGTCGAACGGGTCGTCGACGACTCCTCCGGGAATGCGGGCGCCGCCATCGCCACCTACGCCGCCCGCGCGGGCATCGACGCCGAGATCTACGTCCCGGCCGGCGTCAAGGAGAGCAAGCTCCGGGCCATCGAGGCCGCCGGCGCGAGGCCCGTCCGAGTCGAGGGAACGCGGCAGGACGTGACCGACGCGTGCGTGGACGCGCTCGCACCCGACGAGGGGGATGCAACGGGCGAGGAGAGGGCGGGTGCCTGGTACGCCTCCCACGCCTGGAACCCCGCCTTTTTCGCCGGCACGGCGACGTTTGCCTACGAGACGGCGCTCCAGCGTGACTGGGCGGTGCCCGACGCCATCGTCTCGCCGCTGGGCCACGGCACGCTGTTCCTCGGCGCCTACCGCGGCTTCCGTACGCTGAAAGAGGCCGGCTGGACCGACTCGGTGCCCCGGATGTTCGGCGCCCAGGCCGCGGGCTACGACGCCATCGCCGCCGAGCTCCACGGCCCCGCCGAGGGGTCGAACGACGTGGCCGACGGCATCCAGATTCGGGAGCCGGTCCGGAAGGAGGCGATCCTCGATGCCATCCACGCGACGAACGGTGACGCCATCGCGCTTCCCGAGGAGGCCGTCGCCGAGGAACTGGACCGGCTCCACAGCGACGGGTTCTACACCGAACCGACCTGCGCCGTCGCCCCCGCGGCGCTCCGGGCGTATCGCGAGCGCGGCGTTCTACACGAGGACGACGACGTGGTCGTGCCCCTGACCGGGAGCGGGCTGAAAACGTGACCGAGTATCCGCCCACCTACTGTCCGGACTGTGGGACCGAACTCGACGACAGCGAGGCGCCACGCTACCGCTGTCCGGGCTGTGAGCGCTCGGTGTACCACTCCCCGAGCATCGCAGCCTCCGTCGCCGTCGTCGACCCAACTGAGAACCGCGTGCTGCTCGGCGAGCGCGCCAGGCCCCCGAGCGAAGGGCGACTCTCGATGCCGGGTGGCCACGTCGACCTCTGGGAGGCGCCGGAGACCGCGGCTACCCGCGAACTGACCGAGGAGACCGGCCTCACCGTCGCCACCGAGGCGCTGCTGCTGCTCGGTGTTCGTGACCTCGCTGCGCTCGCCGACGAGACGGGACTCACCGACGTGAAGCAGATGGTCTGCGCTGACTACGCCGTCTCGTTCGAACGGACGAACGGTGAGCCCGCGGCTGCGGACGACCTTGACGCCCTGCGCTGGGCGACACCGGAGACGTTCGACCGGCTCCCGTGGGCCTACGCGGAGGAGCCGGCGGTCTGTCGGGACGCGTTCGAACGAGTCGGGGACCGGGGAACCATCGAGGCGGCGATCGCCGAGTTCTAAGCTGATTGGGGGCCGAGCTTACCGTTCCGGATGGGTCGGCGCGTCGAAGCCGCCCCGAACCAGCGGCTTGGCGATGTGCCGGCGGGCACACGGCGGCACTTCGTACCAGCCCTGCTCAAGCTCCCGATCCAGTTCGACTGTTTCCTTTCCCGGCGCCGAAGTGTTACAGTCCCGGCAGCGATAGCCCTGCTCCCGCCCGGCGGAGCTCATTGTGTTTCCGCAGTCCGGACAGACCGGGTTCCGCTCGGCGGTCCGGTTCAGGTCGCGGACCGCGAACTTCTCCAGTTTGAGCGTGCTGTCGCTCACCTCGCCACAGAGTGTGAGTCGGTCGCCCCGTCGGAGCGCGCGTACCCGGTCGCGGAACCGCTTGGTCGGCTCGAATGCGGCGGCCTGGAGTTCTGTGGAATCACCGTCGGCGGCTCGAACCCGGAGGAACACGTGCCCGCCGCGCCGGGTCGCTGGTTCGTCGGTGACGACGGCATCGACGCGGTAGGCCCGATCATCTCGGAGTTCGCCCAGGTCGTCGACGTCGACGGCTCGGAGATGGGCGTCAGTGCCCTGGTTCGTGAGAAAGAGTGCGTCGCGCTCGACCGGTTCGGACTCGATCCCTGCAGCGACCGAGCGCACTGCCTCGGGGCTCTCGCCGCGAATGCCGTAGAGAATCGGGCCGGGGGCGCTGGGGACACAGACAGCTTCGCCCTCGCCGTGGTCGACGGTGTCCCAGGCCGCTGGGTAGCCCTCGTCGGCGGCGGCGAAGAGGCTCGCTTCGTCTACCTCGCGGGGGGTTCCGCAGCGCTCGAACGCCCGGTAGGCGATCTGCTCGTAGGTCCACTCCTCGAAGGCGCGATAGGCGCCGACGGCCGCCAGCGCACCGATGCGGCCGTACCCCTCTGCCCAGCTCTCGGTTTCGAAGCCCGCATCCGCGGCGAGTGCGAGCGCGTCATCCAGGTCGTGAAACGACCGAACAGCGTCGCTGGCGAACTGTGCGACCTGCTCGGGAACGGCTTCGGGGTCGCAGTCCGCGACGACCAGTCCTGGCGAGGTTCTGGGGTCCTCAGTCTCTGCCAGCGGGGCGAGTTCCTCGCGAGCGATGTCGGCGGCTTTCTCGGCGTCGAGGTCCGTATGGACCGCGAGGGCAGCGTTTCCGCGGGTCTTCCGGTCGACGGCGGGGTTGAGTCGAACCAGCAGGCGTCGCTCGACGTCTCCCCCCGCAGACTCGATTCGCTCGGCGATGCGGGCGGCGAGATACGTCGTGCACATCCCCCGTTTCCGGGAGTCAGTATCGTCGACGCCGACGACGGTCATGGAGGACGTTGGTGGCGGGGAACCAAGCCGGTTTCGCGTCCCCGCCGGTTCGGTGGCGCTCCCGGGTTAGACTGACAGATTCGCCCGACATAGCCGGGATGTACCTGCGCAACGAATATAAGCCGTGAGTCGCTATAACATATATATGGGTCGAACCGCGCTGATCGAAAACGTCTCGGCGATGCTCCAGGACGCCGGGTTCCGGGTGAGCGACCGGTGTGCCATCCGTCCCAAGAGCTTCGACGTGGCGGCCCGGCGCGGCGAGGAGCTCGTGCTATTGAAAGTGTTGGGGAACGTCGACGCGTTCGACGCGGAGACGGGCGAGGAGATGCGCCGACTGGGCGAGCATCTCTCGGCGACGCCGATGGTCGTTGGGATGCGCACTCGCGACGAGGAGCTCAAACCCGAGGTGGTGTACTTCCGCCACGGCGTGCCGGCGCTCCACCCCGACACCGCCTACGACCTCTTCATCGAAGAGGTTCCGCCGCTCATCTACGCCGCACCGGGCGGCCTCTACGTCAATATCGACGGCGACCTGCTCTCGCAGGTTCGTGAAGGCCGGGATTGGAGCCTCGGGAAGCTCGCCTCCGAACTCGGCGTCTCCCGACGCACAGTGTCGAAGTACGAGGACGGGATGAACGCCTCCATCGACGTGGCGGTGCAGCTCGAGGACATGTTCGACCGCCCGTTCACGTCGCCGATGAACGTGATGGAGGGTGCCGAGGAGGTTCACGACGCCGAACCAACCCCGGATCCGCCGGAGGCCCACCCCAGCGATAAGCACGTCGTCGGCGT
Organism: Halolamina sp.; assembly: GCF_036626355.1. Classification (GTDB taxonomy): domain Archaea; phylum Halobacteriota; class Halobacteria; order Halobacteriales; family Haloferacaceae; genus Halolamina. The sequence continues at coordinate 13,952 of NZ_JAZKRY010000070.1, forward strand.
GCTCACCCGTGCTGGCTTCACCGTGCACCCGACAGTTCGTGCACCGTTCAAAGCGGTCTCGGAGGACGAGGAGCGCAACGGCCGCGAGGGCGCAACGGTGCTGATGGGTCACTCCACGTTCACCCGGAGCGCGGAGAAGCGCGCCCGGATCATGTCCTCGCTGAGCGAGGTGACCCGGACCCGGTCGGTCTACTTCACCGAGGAGGAGGAAAAACGGGACTCCGTCGAGGGGACCGCGCTGGTCTCCTGTGAGGAGCTTGCGGAGACAGACGATCCCGAGGCGGTTCGGGAGCTGCTCCGGGAGCGCGCCGCCGAGCCTGGCGAAGCCTGAATGAGGCGGTTTGGTTTTTCGTCGTTCAGCACTCCTGTACGAGAGCGACTTCTCCCGCACCTGCGACGACACTGCGACCGTCACCGCGGAGTTGGCCTGGACACGTGGGACCGCAGAGTGATCGATACGAGGCCGTCGTTCGAGTAGTTGTCCGGTGCGAATTCGACAGCAGTGTGAACAGCACTGCGGAGGGTGTTTGGACTCTGGGACTGCAGACGGCGACTGCACCGCGAACGCCACCACGGAGTTCCCAGGGACTCTAGCACCGCCGAGTGCCGGGCACGAGGCCCAGCACAGCACCGGCTTCCCACTGCTCGCGGGTCGCATGCGTCGCCGGCTCCGCCGGCTACTCGTGGGACATCGGGTCCAACGGTGCTCCCCGCTCGCTTCCCGTGGCCTCCCATCCGTTGCACGGGCGACCCATGAGTCGCCCGTACAGCCTGCAGGAGCTTCGGTCCTGCTCTGGTCGGCCACATACCCTCCCCGCGTGTTCCCGGGAGCACGGAGGGAGCGAAGCTCCCGCTCGCATCGAGGAGCGACGCTCCTCGGGCACCCGGAAGCCACCGGCTTCCGGTGACAGCCGGCGGCGTATACAAGCCGGCTGTGGTGGCGACCGACGTCGAAGCGGAGACGTTAGCGGCGACAGAGCGTGAGGCCGCGCTCCGGAAGTGACCATCCGAACCGCGTGCACTGTCTGGGACGATGGTCCGGCTCCCGAGCGCTCTGTAATCGCCAGTTATCGACCGGGTCTGGTCAGGAACGACGCCGACAGGTTGTCGGGGTTGTGACGTTCTCGCTTACCGTCAGGACTCGGGCCTCCTGATGCCTCCTTCCTCGTTGTCCTCGAAGGTGTTGTTGCTCGACTCGACGAGTGCGGCACCCTCCTCGACGTAGATCCCCCACGTCGCGCTCTCTCTGAGTGTGCTGTTGGTGACCGAGGCGTGCCCGTTGCCCGCGGTACCCTCGAGGTAGATATTCGCGTAGTCGTTCGCGCCACCGTGGGCGATGTCGACATTGTCGAAACTGTTGTTCGGATTGTCCGATTTTATCCAGATGCCCTGCCAGTGGCCGGGCGTGGCCGACGCTCCCTCGAAGGTGATGGGCGAGTCGCCCGTCCCCTCGGCGGTGAACGAACTCCCAGCTCTGACCTGAATCCGCGCGCCGTCGCCGAAGGTGAACCGGGCGCCGGGCTCGACCGTGACCGCGCCGTCGGTGAGTGTATGGTCCTGGCCGTCGAAGCGATACGGAACCCCGGGCCAGGTG
>NZ_JAZKRY010000071.1:0-15338 GCF_036626355.1 Halolamina sp.
ATAAGCTGAAAGCGCGGCGACTCACCGGACGTCCCAGGTTCACCCGACGAGCTGGCGGAACGCCGCCGGCGCGATATCCAGAACGTGCGCCGTTTTGATTCCTCCGAGGTGCGCGTTCCGGTCGGGGTTCCCACCCGGTTCCGGTGAGAACGTCTCCTGAAGTTCGTCGGTCAAGTAGTGGTGTCCGCCGCCGCCATGCTGGCTGATACGGAACGCCTCGTCCAGCAAGCCACCCGGTTCAGTGCCCTCGACGATGACCAAACCGTCGTTCGCGGCGATTTCGCCGGTCGCTTCGAACCGTTTGGCGTGTGCGTTCTCGCAGTGCTCGTGCATGAGTGCGTCCTGCTCCGGCGCCGGGAAATCACTGAAACTCAGTTCGCGGCCGTCGCGCTCTACGCGCTGGAAGTCGATGAGTTCTGCAACGGTGAAGTAGCCGATGATGTAGCGGTGTCTGTAGGCGGCGTCGCTCCGCAAGCCGGTGTAGAACGCCACGAGGTCTCCAGGCTCCAGTGTCCGCAGGATCTTGGTGTAGGAGCCCCGACTCGTGGTTTCGCCGTAGGTCAGTGCCTCGAAGTTCGGGTCGTGATGGAGCGGCCAGTCAGCCAACTGCGCTCCCGTGAACTGCGTCCCCTCGTTGGGGTCCGGCACGATAGCGTCCAGATAGTCGGCCATCGGCGCGTCCCGGTAACGAAGGGGTGAGCTGTCGTAGGTCCGCGTTTCGACGGTTCCCTCCGGACCCTGCGACTCAGGAATCGGAATGTACTCGAACCGTCCGTCGGGGTAGAGTGGCGGCGTCGGCGAGGCGTTGGTTGAGTCCGCGCCCACGCCGAGAAGTGCGACGGTCATGCTCTCCCGAGGGAGAACGGGCTGGGAAGCAATGGAACCTCTGTTCGGTCGGCTAGCCAGCTCCGTATCACGACACCAGGCCGAACCGGCCAGGGGGCGTTCCCTCCGGGCCGAGCCATTCGATAGTCGTACCGTCCCAGTCGGAGGTTCCGACCCGCTCTGCCGGCGTTCCGGTTCCCCGCTCGAAGAGGAAGCCACTCACACAGTCACCGTAGCGGTCGAGACGGTCCAGCAGCGGGCCGGACTTCGGAACCAGTAGCGCGCCGGCGACGCCGTCGAGCAGATGCACCGACGCCTCGAGGCGCTCGTCCTGGAGCGTGCGCTCGACAGTCGCGCCCAGTCCGCGCTCGAACCGGTCGACGACAGGGTCGACGTCGCTGACGCAGATGAGCGTCCGGGCGACCCCGCCGACCGCCTCGGTGACGGTATCAGTCGGCACGCGATACTCCCGCGGTGTCTCGTCGTCGATGAGGAACGGGAGGACGGCTCCGGGCTCGCCGGGGCCGAGGAAGGCAAACCGCCAGCGCACCGCGGTGCCGTCCGTCCGCTCACGCCCGCCGTCGACGGGGCCATCCACCTCGACACCGTTTTCGGCAGCCGCCTGCGCCGTCGCGTCGATATCGGGTGCCGGGAGCGCCCACGCACATGGGCTGCCGGTGGAGCGAAGGTGGTCTGCCCAGCGCGTTGGCTCGCTTCCCCCCGCTTGGGGCGCGATGAGCTCCAGGTAGCTTCCATCCGGGAAGACGACGAGCGACATCTCGGTTTCGCGGTTGGCGTGGACACCGCCGTAGACGGGGTCGAACCCGAGGTCGGTCGCGACCTGTTCCAGCTTGGTGAGGTTGTCCCCGGCCAGTGTGGCGTGGTCGATGGCTGGCATCGCCTCACTCATTCGGCTCCCCACCAATAACCGTTCGCTCGCCGTTGACCATCGCTGGTCGCACCCGGAGTAGCCATCGAACGCTGGCTTCGGTCCGCACGACTCGATTGCGATCCAGCCGAAAGAGAGGAGCACGGGTTCAACGCTTCGTAGCGCTATTTGACGATGTGCGCTGTTACGCCGAAAAGAAAGCTGTAACTCTCAAGTTTTCGTCATGATATGCATCCGCTTCATCGTCGATTATGCGGTGACGGTGGTGCCAAAATCGCGCCACGTGTTTTCGAGCGGGGTTCCCTGGTCACGTGCAACTCCCAAAAGAGAGCAGCAGTCGACCCACTCCTGCAAAGCACCGCTGAGCCTCCCGGCCGCGTGAACGGATCCGACCCCGACACCCACCGCTCTCGACCCTCAGACCGGAGAGTTCAGCGTGCCGAAGTACACCTGCCACGCGAGGGCGGATTTGGCCACCAGACTCAGCAGGATGTACATCCGCTCGCCGAAGAGGTAGTCTTTCCACCGAGACACCTCCAGATACTGGAGCACCATGTTCAGCGCAAAGAGGTTGAAAAAGACGAAAATCGAGACGTAGATGTAGATGACGAACTCGGGGAAATCGCCACCACTGGCCGTTACTGACCCGACGAACGTGACGGCGATGGTAATCCAGGGCACGAGACCGGCGATGACACCCACCCAGTAGGGCGTCCAGTCCGTCCTGTCGGTCGATTCGTTCCGTTGTTCCATCAGGAGTCCGGCAAGATTCATCACCGCAACGAGTCCAAACAGCCCCACGAGCGTCCCGAGGTCCCATACGCCGGCCAGTATTCCGATGACGACGATCATCAGCGAGGCGCTCACGGAGTATTCGTACCAGCGGTACGGGTTCATTCCCCTGTCAAGATACTCGACGTACTGATCGTACCGGACTGTCGCGATAACGGTGTGTGCAAACGCCGAAATGAAGAGAAATCCCGCGACGAGAAGCGGGAGATTGGCGTCGACAGACGAGACTGTCTCTGGGTAGATCGACTGAGTTTCGGGGTTGAACGTGTATCTGGTGCGAGTTACCGGCCACAGAACGTTCTCGGCCAGGAGAACCATCGCCACCCCCTGCAGAAAGTGGAGGACAGCCATGACGCTGTTCCACAGTCGGAGTCGGGTATCTCGTGCTGATTCATGCTGCGTGGAATCGGTTGAGGCCGTACTGTGCGAAGACAGCATACTCGTCGATTTACCCACCGTCCGAGTATAGCCGATTCCCGGTTCGAACGGGGTGTCACTCGCGAGATTCTCCCTGTTCCAGAGACGGTCTCACCGCTCGGGTTCGTCGCTATCGCGTCCAGCGACGAACTGGGTATCGTCGAGGACCCGAACGAGCGAGTAGACGAGGAGAGCGATACCTCCGAACGCCACCAGGTGGAAAAGAACGCGAGACAGATAGGCCGAGAACGTCACCTCGTGGCCAACGTGCAACAGGAGCGTCAGTTCAGAGAGGGGCATAGATGGAGTCGTGATCTTCGACGACTAACTCGCTTGCATGCCCTGGTACGCCAGAACGGCGCCGACGACGAAGATGAGCGTCGCCAGGTAGATGGGGCCGAGATGCGTCAGCCAGTCGTGAGCGAACGCATCACCGGTCCAGTGCATCGGCAACGCGAGCGCCAACCCGACGACCGCCGCGACGATGGCGGTCGCCCACGCCCACGTCAGCCGCTGACGCACTCCGAACCAGGAGAGACTCGCAACCGCGATGCCGGTCGAGATGATGAACGCCGCAGTCGCGACGTGCAGGTGGCTAATGTAGTACGCGACGGCCGGGTGCAGATCTCCGGGAGTCATCCCGCCGAGCTGACTCACACCGATCTCGAATCCGCTTCCGACGAAGTTCAACACCAGGAAGGCGACGCCGTAGCCGACGAACGCGACGCCGGCAATTGTCATCAGCACGGAACCTCTCCGGAGATTGGTACTGTATTCGACGCCTCCGCCCATTTCGGCTGTTCCAGCTTCTGCCATACGTGAACACCTCGTTGGTACTGATCTCGTTTGCGGTGAGTGGTCGCTCTGGGCAACGATACGGCATTCGAGTGCGTGCTGCCGGCTGCGGTCTGACTCAGTTCGGAATCGGTCCGAGCTCCGACCGAGCCGCTCACATCCGTGGGATATCCAGCGTGGTCGTGCAATCCCTCGAGCGCTTCGAGGGGTACCCCGTGGCTGGTTTGCTGGCCGTCACTCACGTATCGCTACCCATCACGGGACAGTTCGAGGCGAAGAATAGTGTAGCTATGTTGTGCAGTTTCGGCAGGAGCTGCCGTTCTCGCAGTCTGTGAAGATTCCTCACCGCCTGCAGAAACTTTTCTCTCGGACAGCACACTTGTACAGATCGGTGAACCTGGGTCCATAGGGAGAGACGAAGCTGCAACAAACCCTGTCCTGACCACATCCGGTCGCAGAGAATCACTCCAAGAGGCGTTCGGGTTCGAGTGGGCGGGCCTCGGATCTGTAGGACGCGTACACCGATTCCGCCCATTCGCGTGCGTTCGGTGCGTCAGTATCAATCAGTGCCTCTACGCCCCCGCTGTCGTGATTGGAGCCACTAATAGCGATCCGGTCGTCGAAGATACCGATCCCATAGGGCGGGAGGTCGTCGTGGAGAAGCGCGTTCAGATTGCCACTGTCGAAAAGTTCAGCGCAACGCTCGGCGAGTCGATGAGTTCGGCCTGCATTCCGTCGAGGATCCGCTGGCGAAACGCGTCCTTCCAAGGTTCGTATAAGCCGACGCCGACCCCCGCGAAACAGAAGCGGTCGGTTCCCTGGAGCAAGGACTTGAATCGGTTCACCGGACGATAGGGAGCCTCGTAGTCGGCGACAGTGACAGTACTCTCCGAACGGGTCTCGATCGTGAACCCGATGACTTCGTCGGGCAGCCAGTGCCAGACATCGCGCAACTTTCGTTCGGTTTCGACCCGGTCGATCAGTTCCACGATCCCGGACACGACGGCCTCACCGAGCCGTGTTCCGACGTACTGGTAGCCGTCTTTGCGAATCCAGTTCCGGTCTTCGAACTCACTCAACGTCCGACGAATCGTCGACGAAGAAACACCAGTGAGTTCGCAGAGTTCGGACCGACTCCTGGGCCGGGCCGTCAGCGCGATAAGTGTCTGGACACGATGGTTAGACCGGGTGAGATAGGCGATATCGTCGATCGTCGACTCCCTGTCGCGGTACTCTGTGCTATCTAATGACATGGTCGACAGGTAAGGAAACTTGCGAGATAACTATTCGGACCTTTCAGACATGAATCAGTTCAGATCCGGCGGAACACTGCATGAGCCTCCGGAGAGAGGTCGTTCCGGTTCATGCAGAGAGCTGACGTCGACGCTCTCGGGTCGATATCTCTCCACTCGACGGACAGTTCTCTACCTTTCGTGCGATAGATCACTCTGAAACAACCTGCACTGTGACGGCGACACTGACCAGGGTCGCAACGCCACCGTTCTTGTCAGATTTATCGTCTCTTGTCACCAATCCGGCCCTCACCCGTCTTTCTGAGAGCCTAACCTTACACATGTGCTCCGAAATCCCCGCATAATCAAGTTCAGTGACACATATCTATGCCGGTACGCGTATGTCACTCGTTAGCAAATATCGGCTCTATCAGTTCGCGATGTTCGGGTGGGCCACAGTCGCCTTCGCTGCCGTGGTGCTCGTTTTCTCTGGGAACGCGGAGCCGTACGTCTCCGCCTCGGAGGTCCCGATAACCGGCCCGGTCGAAATGTTCGGCGTGATGGCAGGGCTGGCCGTCGTCGGGTGGATGGTCATCAGCCAACTTGAGAAAGGCACCTGGAAGCGAGCCGGAAAACGGGCGAACCTCGCTCCAGCGAATCGGGGACTTGTCGGCAAGCCCACGCTCGAAGGGACGGTGGACGGCCGGCCGGTCCGGGGCCGCACGGTCAAGCGACGAACCGGCAGCAGCGGCGAAGGGGGTTCGAGCAAGACCACCTACACCGTCGTCGAAGCGGAACTCTCCGCGACCGCGGGCGACGGCCTCGTCCTGAGCCCCGGCGACGGAGCCGTGCTCTCTGGACAGTCGGTGAACGTCAACCTCGGTCCGGAGACGACCAGCGTCGGGGATATCGGGGTCGTCGGCAGTGATGCTCTCGCCCGCGACGTTCTCACAACTCGCGTCAGAGACGCACTCCAGAAACCCGAAACACTGGAGACGGTCTACGCCGGCAACGCCGCAGACCTCCTGCTCGAGGCCATCCCGGACGCCGAGGGCACGATCTCGGGACTCGTCACCGGCAAGATGGAGTCAGCGATCGAGGACCGGCTCCCGGGCGACCCCGGAACGGTCAGGACCGAACAGAAGGGGGTCATCCTGAACGCGACCGAACTCGAAGCGCAGGCCACCGCCGTGGCTGCCGTCGCGGAACGCTTCGAACGCGCTACCGCCGACGAGACCATCGACGCGGACGCCAGAACGCGGGACGAGTGAGAAGGCTCGGGACTCGATTGGTTGAGACGACTTCAGATCATTCGGGCGGCGAGTCGTTCGACCGGTGCCCAGCGAGCTGGCGAAGTGAGCCACGGTGGAATTCGCCGACGACAGCCCTTCCCGCCGTTATCGTTCCGTCTCCGGGGAGGTGATCGTCGGCGTTTCGAGCCGCTGACCGAATAGTTTCCCGCTGATGTATCCGAGGGCGACCGCCACGAGCAGGAGCAATGGATACGCCGCGACGAGTTCGACCCAGGTGATGTCGAGTGAGCGAATCAGCGCGAACTCCCCGCTCACGACGTTCATCCACGCCACGTACAGGAAGTACGTCAGCGACAGCGAGACACCACTCGCGACGAAGCTCCAGGTCGATTTCTCGAACTCCGTCAGCTCCGGGTCGATATCTGCGACGTAGGTTACTGTTCGCAGCGTTATGAATCCGGGAACGAGACAGAGGACCGTGTAAATGGCGTTGACCGCGAGGTCAGGGAAGGCCATGGGTTCAACGACTCGCGGCGGTTCTCCCCCGCCAGTCGGGTCGGGAAGTTTGGTCCTGTTGACACGACTTCGGTCGCTTAGCGGCCGGTACCGATGATTCCATACACTGTTTTCGGCATGTAGAATATTATGGATTTCTTCTGCAGAGTGGTAGAACTGAACTCTTTGTTACCAGATAGTTGAGGCATGCCCGACCCCTGCATCCGTCTTCAGCGGGCGAGATTCAGCAGACAGTAGAAGAACCCACCTGACTTCTTGCCCCTCTTCAGGACATTCTATTCTGTGTATGTCTATTCATACAAATGAACCTAGAGGGAAAAATCCACCAATAACTGCTAAGCACGCTGGAAAAGCTATATGATGGTTCGACTGTGTAAGTAGCCTATGGACCAAGTTAACATACAACGTCGGGACGTCCTGCAAGCAGCAGTTGGCTCGGTGGGGGCGCTGGCGCTATCTGGACAGGTGTCGGCAGAGACGCCCGACCGGTACAACGTCGGGACGAGTTCGCCCGCCGCAGAGCAGGCGGCGAGACAACAAGCAGGGTCGGTTCGCCGTGTTCTGGAATGGGACGACGGAAAGAAGACGATCACCGCGCAGTTCCCGGACGCGGCGCTCGACAACCTGCGGAAGCGGTCCGACGTCAGGTACGTCGAGGCGGATGGGGAGATGCACGCGCTCGCCCAGACGCTGCCGTGGGGCGTCGACCGCGTGGATGCCGAGAAGGTCCACGCCGACGGCGAGACGGGCGGAGACAACACCGACGGCGAGGGCGGTGCAGATATCGCTATTATCGACACCGGCATCGATGACGACCACCCGGATTTACAGGCCAATGTCGGCGCGGGCAAGGCGTTCGTCGATTGCAGAGGGTCGAACTGCAACTACCCCTGGTCGGACGACGATAACCACGGCACCCACTGTGCCGGCATCGCGGACGCCGTCGACAACTCCGAGGGCGTCGTCGGCGTCTCCACCGAGGCGACGCTGCACGCCGTGAAGGTGCTGGACAACAGCGGCAGCGGGTCGTTCTCGGACGTCGCAGCCGGTATCGAGTACACCGCCGACCAGGGCTGGGACGTCGGGTCGATGAGTCTGGGCGCCTCGTCGGGATCGAGCACCGTCAAGGACGCCTGTCAGTACGCGGACGGCAAGGGCGTGTTGCTGGTCGGGTCGGCCGGCAACTCCGGTCCCTGCACGGACTGCGTGGGCTATCCCGCAGCGTACAGTGAGGTCATTGCCGTCAGTTCCACCGACGAAGACGACAGCTTGTCGAGTTTCTCCTCGACGGGATCGGAGGTCGAACTCGCCGCCCCCGGCGGGGGCATCTACTCCACGGTCATCGGCGGATACGACACCTACAGCGGGACGTCGATGTCCTGCCCGCACGTCAGCGGTGCGGGCGCCCAGTTGATGGACAACGGCTACACGAATACGGAGGCTCGGGACCAGCTCAACAGCACGGCCGAGGACATCGGGCTCACCTCGAACGAGCAGGGGAACGGCCTGTTGGATGCCGAAGCCGCGATGGGCGGTAGCACGGACTCGGCACCGAGCGTCTCCTGGGTCAACCCGAGCGACGGTGATACGGTCAGCGGGACGATCACGGTGCAGATTAGCGCCTCCGACAGTGAGGACAGCGACGACTCGCTGGACGTCACCTACAGCGTCGACGGCGGCTCCGAGCGGTCGACCACCTACAACTCCGAGACGGGCAACTACGAGGACTCCTGGGACACAACTGGCGTCTCGGACGGCGACCACACGCTGGAGGCCACCGCAACCGACTCCGCCGGCAACACGAGCAGTTCGTCGATCACGGTCACGACGGACAACACCGAGATTGCGCCCACGGTCGACAGCCTCTCGGCCTCAGAGGTCGAGACCAGCGACGGCGACGCCGAGTTCGACGTCGATTGGTCGGTGTCGGATTCCGACGGTGACCTCGACTCTGTGGACTTGACACTCACCGACGACACGGCCGGCGAGACTGAAGACACTGCATCGGTCAGCGTCTCCGACGACACCGCCAGCGGCACCAACAGGCTCGTCGCCGCCGGCGACGACGGCTCCGGCAACAGCTACACCGTCGATGCGACCGTCACGGACTCCAACGGCAACACCGGCTCAGACTCGACCACCGTCAGCGAAACTGAAAGCACCAACAGCGCCCCCTCCGCGAGCATCGACGGGACGACCGACCGAAGTAACCCGAGGTGGGACCGCTACGAGGTCGACTGGAGCGCCAGCGACGAGGACGGCAACCTCGACACGGTGGTCGTCGAGATGCTCGATTCCTCGGGTAACACGCTGGACTCGGTGACCAACGACGTCAGTGGCTCCTCGGCCTCGGGTGTCGACGAGGTCAGGAGCAAGAGCAACGGGACAGATATCGTCGTCACGGCGACCGACACCGACGGCGCCTCCGGGTCGGATTCCCAGTCGATCTGATGGTGTAAGCCTTTCCGTCTCCCAGTTTCTGTCCGGGTGGGGCAAGCTACCATCGGTTTCCCGCTGTGGCATGACCGACTGGTCGCGCGGTAAACGAATCGAAGCGCTCACTGACACTGACATCGCGACCGCGAGCCGAGCCAACTGCGGAGCGCTGGGGTCGCGATCGGCCCCTCGAACCACGGCTGCCTCACCACGTATTCGTTCCCGCCAGCTGTAAAATCCCCACAACCGGTCTCAGTAACCGCTGTCCGCGAGACAGTCCCGGAGCGGGTCGACGTACTCCTCGCCGAAATGGCGGACGTGTGTCAGCAGCGGGTAGAGCCGGTACACCGCCGCGCGCTCCTCGAACCCGTCGTCGATGCCAGCGGTTTCCCGGTAGCGCTCGAAAAAGGCGTCGCCGCCGGTGTCGGTCCAGTCGACGTACGCCAGTTCGACCTCCCGGTCGGCATAGTAACACGCCGGGTCGAGGAACGCCCGAACCGACTTACCGTCGGTCAGGACGTTCTCCCGCCAGACGTCGCCGTGGATCAGCGCCGGTTCCGGGTCGTGATCGAGCAGCGCCGGCAGGTCGTCGACGACCGCGGCGACGCGCCCGGCGCAGTCGGCTGGGAGTACCTCCTCCTCGCGGGCGCAGGTGGCCGCGTGACCCAGCCGGTGCTCGCCGAAGAAGGTCGGCCAGTCGGGAGTTCGGGGGTTGGGCTGGCGGAACCGTCCGGTGAGCGTGTCGAACGGGAACCCGAACGCCTCGGCACCGGTGCTGTGCAGCGCCGCGAGCTGATCGGCCAGGTCGCGCTCGGCCTCGGGGGTGACATCGGAGCTTCCCTCGATATACTCGAGCACGAGCAGTTCGGGCGCGGCGTGAAGGACGTCCGGCACCGCCAGCCCGCCCACCCTGTCGAGGTGGCGGAGCATCCGCGCCTCGATAGTCAGATCGGTTTCGGCGGTTTTGGCGACGACACGCCGTCCGTCGTCGAGGTCGACCCGATAGACGGTCCCGACCTCGCCGCCGTCGAGCTCCACAACCTCGACGATGCTGGCCTCGGCCCACGATTCGACCGCGCCACGGGTACTGCGGTCCATTACGTGGGTCGAGGGAAACCGAAATGAAAGCCGCTCCGGTAGCGTTTTGTCGGTTTGGCCGCTTGGTGCTGACCCCATGTCCGACTCCTCGAACGAGTCGTGGCGCGACATCCGCCCGATCGCGCTCGGCCTCGTGGCCCGTGGCGACGACCTGCTCGTCTTCGAGTACGACGACGGGACGGCCGACGAAACGTTCTACCGACCGCCGGGCGGGGGCATCCAGTTCGGGGAAGCCGCATCTGACGCCATCGAACGGGAGTTCGCCGAAGAACTCGGCTGGGACGTCACCGCTGGTGAGCGCCTGGGCGTGCTGGAGAATCACTTCACCTTCGACGGGACAGCGGGTCACGAGTACGCCTTCTGCTACCCGGTGGAGCCGAGCGACGAGACAGTGTACGAGAAGGAGGAGTTCGTCGCGACAGAGACGAACGGTGACGAGTACCGGGTCTGCTGGAAACCGGCCGACGCGTTCGACGGCGACGGACCGCCGCTGTATCCGGATGGGTTGCTCTCGATCGTTTCTGCGTAGCCTCAGCTCTCGAGGTTTTCCAGGGCCGCTGCGACGAGCATCGGGAGGAACACCGTGGCGTCGCCGACGATGGTGGCGTTTCGGGCGTCCTTCTCGAACTTCCCCCACGAGCGCGCTTCGTCCAGCGTCGCGCCCGAGAGCCCGCCGGTCGCCTCGGGATCCATCGTGATCTGGACGCCGTAATCGTAGGCGCCCGGCGTCACCAGCATCGTCTGGAGCGTGAAGTTCTTCGGCACGCCGCCGCCGACCAGCAGGCAGCCGGCGCGCTCGGCGCCGAACGCCAGGTCGGTCAGCCCGGTCATATCCGCCAGCGCGTCCAGCGAGAACTCGGAGGTCTGGGAGTAGACCCACGCCTGCAGGCCCAGGACGGAGTCCTGGACGGCAGGGCAGTAGACCGGGATATCGTTCTCGAAGGCGGCGGCGGCGATGCCGGCGTCCTCGTCGATATCCTCCTCGGCGTTCACGACGTTGTTGGCTCGCCCGAGCTCGCGGGTGAAGCGCTCGATGCTGACGATTCCTTCCTCCTCCAGGGGCGGAAACACGTGGTCGCGGAGGTGTTCCTCGAACTGCGCGAAATGCTCCTGCGGGAGGTAGACGTTGTAGATGCGGTCGACACCCTCGTCGCGCAGGCGCTCGTCGTGCTCGCGGGTGCCGTCGCCGTGAGGCGCGTCGGCCTCGTCGTGGTGGTCGCCGTCGTGACCGCCGCGGCCTTCCTCGTCGGGGCCCTCCCCACCATGGTCGTGCCCACCGCCGTGCCCGCCTCCGTGGACGCTCCCGTGGTGGTGTTTGCCGCCGATTGCCTCGATGGCGTCGTGGGTGAGGTTCGCGCCGGTGGTGACCAGCGCGTCGACGTGGCCTTCGCGGATGAGGCCGGCGACGACCTCGCGCATCCCCGCGGGCACCATCGCGCCGGCGAGCGAGAGGAACACCGCACACTCCTCGTCGGCGAGCATCTCGGCGTAGATATCGGCGGCGTCGTGGACGGCTGTGGCACCGATGCCCGCCTCGCCGTACTCCGAGACGAGTTCGCCGACGCTCATCCCCGCGTGGACGGACGTGTGCCCGATTGGGTCGTGCTGGAACGCTGTGCGCTCCGGTTCGTGGTCCTCGTCGTGTTCACCTTCGTGCTCATCGTCGTGGCGTTCGCCACCGTGGTCGTCGTGGCCGGCGTCGTCGCTCATGGCTCTCGCTGGGTTCGGTGAGGGTTTGAAGAACCCGGTCCGCACTCATCTATCGAACCCGAACTCGCCGGTAGCGAGGTCGGCATCTACGGAGCCAGCGTTGACCCCCTCATCCCCGACTGCGGTGTGCTCGTCTCCGAATCCGGTGCGATCGTCTTCACCAGTGGCGTTGCCGCGGAACAACCGCCGCCAGTCCGCGAAGGTGACGGTGACGACGGAGGCGCCGAGGCCGCAGACGGCACCAGCGACTCGCGGCGCGCAGTGCCGTACACGTTCGCCCGGAGCGTCCGGTACTGATAGTGATTACTGCGAATAGGTTCATCGACGGTGTCGAAAGACGCCGGTTCTGGGGCTCCCCTCACCGACACGGATGGTCACGGTGGTAAAGACTCGCAGTAATCAGTATGAGGCGAGAGCGGTTCGCGACCGTCCCGACGCAGCTACGGGAACGAACGCAACCGGCGTCGATACGGACTGGAGGGGTGACGAACTGCCCACAGCGGCGGTCTCAAAGCCCGGTCGGATGGTCGACGTACGTCGTCGTCAGCCCCCACTCCTCGACAAGTTCCTGCAGCGAGCGCACACCGAACGTCTCCGTGGCGTAGTGGCCCGCCAGCACGACGTTGATGCCGGCCTCCTTCGCCTCGTGGTACACCTGCTGTTTCCCCTCGCCGGTGACGAAGGTGTCGGCGTCGACGGCGACGGCTTCGTCGAGCCAGTCCACCCCGCTGCCGGTGATGACGGCCACCTGCTCGGCCCGGTCGGGACCGAACTCCAGTGTCCGGATCTCACGGCCGCCGGTATCGAGCTCCTGGTTCAGCGTCGCTCTAAGCTCCTCGCGGGCGATCGGCTCCTCACACTCCCCGACCTGGCCGATCGTTTCAGGCCCGACTTCGCCGAACGGGTCGCGGCTCTCGAGTGAGAGGAGGTCGCCGATACCGGCGGCGTTGCCCAGCTCCTGGTGGCCATCGAGCGGGAGATGGGAGACGTAGAGCACGATATCGTTCTCGACCAGCGGCGCGATGCGCTCGTACTCCCGACCGGTGACGCGGTCCAGCCCGCCCCAGACGAGGCCGTGGTGGGTGACGAGGGCGTCGGCGTCCGCGTCGACGGCGGCGTCGATTGTCGCATCGGCGGCGTCGACGGCGAAAGCGACGTGCTCGACCTCGCCGGCTCGGGTACCGACTTGGAGACCGTTTGGGCTGGCGTCGACGCCGGCGTAGTCGTCAGTTCGGAGTTCGGCGTCGAGACGATCGACGAAGGTTGTGAGTTGCATGGGTTTCGGTGGGGGTGGCTCCGGTTTGTAGCTCCCGGCCGATTCTCGATGGTTGTTTGGTTTGGATGGGAGAGGGTTGAAACGGGTTGTGACCGCCGAGGGCAACGGTACCACGAACGTCACCGCGGGGTGGGCTTGGACACTTGCGGCCGCAGGGCGGTAGGCGGGGCTGTCCAATTGTGCAAGCACCAGCGCGGTCCCGGTCGCGGTCGCGGATGCGGCCGCGGTTTCTGAATCAGTCTCCCGCGCAACTACAGAAACAACGAACTCAGAGTATCCAACTACTCCGAATACTCACGCGAATAAACGAACTCCCGAACCAACTTCCCCGCGAGCGCCGCCGCTTGGCCGTCATCTCGATCGTTCACCTCGACCGCATCACACCCCACGGAATGTGGCGCGACCTGGCGAACGACGTCCCGCATCTCCCGCGACGACAGTCCGAATGGCTCCATCGTCCCTGTCCCGGGCGCGACTGACGGATCAGCCCCATCGATGTCGATCGAGAGATACACATCCTCATCCGCAAACTCGGGCTCCCACGCAGCAACGTCTTCGGGCGGCACCACCGTCACGTCCGAATCCTCGGCGCGCTCCCACTCCTCGGGTGAGCCCGTCCGTCCGCCGAGAACCACCAGTCGGTCCGCAGTCCCGTCCACACTCGACAACGTCGCCTCCCCGGGGTCGCCGTCGAGCGCGCGGCGACAAACAGAAGCGTGACTCCACGGGTTGTCGTCGTACGCATCGCGCAAATCAAGATGGGCGTCGAGCGTTACCAGCACATCCGGGTCCGTCGCGCGGACGCCCGCAGCGGTGACGGTGTGCTCGCCGCCGAGGGTGATCGGGACCGCGTCGTCACGGGCGGCGTCGGCGAGCGTGCCGCCGAGGTGGTCGAGATAGCCTGAGGCGTCGTCCCACGCACGGAGGTCGCCCGCGTCGTGGACGCCGCGCTCCGAGAAGAACAGGTCAGTGCGGCGGTCGTAGTCGTCGAAGGTGCGCGCGAAGCGCCGGACTCGTTCGGGGCCGAATCGGGTTCCCGGCTGGAACGTCGTCGAAATATCGAGCGGCGCGCCGACGAGCACGTAGTCGGCGGCCTCCCGGTCGGCGACGGCGCCGGGGAACGCCATCAGACGATCTTTCGCCGGCCTTCGTATTCGAGAAACTCGATTTCGTCGTCCGCGTTGAGGTCCTCGTCCGCTGGTTTTCGCATCGTGAACGTGTCGTAGGTGTCGAGGTCCATCACCTGGACGTCGTCCTCGTCGACGTTGATAACCTGCCCACCCTTCCGCTCGACAATCGGGACCCAGACCTTCGCGTCGACCGGCTGGGAGAGGCTGCGCTTCTGGTCGTCGAAAACCCCCGCCCCTTCGATACGGGCCTTCGCACTGCCGTGTTTCCCGGGCTTTGCAGTACTGTAGGACCTGATCTTGCAGGGCGTCTCCTCCATCATCACGTAGCTTCCTTCCTGCAGTTCACGGACCTGCTTCTGCTCTTTCGCCATACCTTCGACTTTCCGGCTTAGTCGTATAAACCGTTTGGAACGGCTCGGCGTGCAGCGCGCCAGCGACCTGCCATTTCCCGACATCACGCAGCTCGAATCGCCACCCGCGGCGCCAGCGTTCCGGTCCCGTCGCAGCCACGAGGGCACCGCCGTCCGACTGGCCTGGATAACAAGACATTACTTCCCTCCACCTACACTCACCCCCATGGCCCTACGGCAACCGCCGCTCGCTGCGGTCCACGACGACCGAGGCGCGGGGTTCACCGACTTCGGCGGCTGGGAGATGCCCGTGGAGTTCGACTCCATTCGGGCCGAACACGCCGCCGTCCGCGAGGCCGCCGGCATCTTCGACGTCTCCCACATGGGAGAGATTCACGTCGAAGGTCCGGACGCGGACAGCCTGATGCAACGACTCACGACTAACGACGTGTCGGCGCTCGACCCGGGCGACTCAGAGTACGCCTGTATCACGGACGATGACGGCGTCATCCTCGACGACACTGTCGTCTACCGGCTCCCCAGTGACGACCCGGACCGAGCAGGCGGGTCGGGCGACGACGACCCGGACCGAGCAGGCGGGTCGGGCGACGACGACCCG
>NZ_JAZKRY010000072.1:0-15198 GCF_036626355.1 Halolamina sp.
TCTCGTCGAGGAAGTAGAAGTCGGCGTCGCGGGCGAGCGTCGCCGCGAGCGCGACGCGCTGGAGCTCCCCACCGGAGATCGAGTCGATGGACTGGCCCATCACCGGCCGGATCGAGAGCTCGTCGACGAGATAGTCGAGCGCGTCCCGCTCGTTCGTCCGCTCCAGCAGCTCGCGCACGTTCCCGTCGAACTGGTCCGGAATCTTGTCGACGTACTGCGGTTTGCGTGCGACCTCCACCTCGCCGCCGAGCAGGTTGCGCAGGTAGTTCTGCAGCTCGGTGCCCTTGTAGCGGTCCAGCACCGCGTCCCAGTCGGGTTCGTCCTCGAAGTTCCCGAGGTTGGGGATCATCTCGCCGGCCAGTGCGTGGACGGCGGTTGATTTCCCGATCCCGTTCGGGCCGAGCAGCCCGGTTACCTTCCCCGCTTCCGGGGTCGGGAGCCCGTAGAGCGAGAACGCGTTCTCGCCGTAGCGGTGGACGGGGTCGCGCTCCAGCTCTGAGGGGAGGTTGATGATCTCGATCGCGTCGAAGGGACATTTCTCGACACAGATGCCGCAGCTCTCGCCCAGACAGATCTCCTCGGAGATGCGAATCTGGTCGGGCTCGCCCTCCAGGCCCCCGAGCTCCTCGGCGGCGTCGCCCCGCTTGGTGATGCACTCCTTTCCCGTCCGGTTCGGCGGGCAGAAGTTCGCACACTCGTAGTTACACCGGTCGGGCTGGCAGCGGTCCAGGTCGACGACAGCGATGCTGTCACTCGCCATCAGAGCGAGACCTCGGACGACAGGAGCACTGTGTAGGTGAGGAACCAGAGCGCGAACGTCATGAACGCGATGTAGAGGTTATCTTTCACCCCGAACTCGGACACGTCCACTCCCAGCGCCCAGAGCACCGGATACTGTGCGAGAACAAACGCCGCAACGATGATCACCGAGGTCTCGCTGGTCGCTGCAGCGGCGTCCATCCCCACCACGACCGAGGTGACGGCTGTCGCTGCGGCGCCAGCCAGACAGGCGAGGGTCGTGACGGTTACCCCGCGGAGATGGTCCGAAAATCCGCGAGAACTCTCCGTAGCCATATCCGGAGATGCGGGACGTGGCGACAAAAGGTGTTCGCTTGGCTACTGAGCCCGGTTGGCGGGGAAACATGTCCCGTGTCACAGTCCCACGAAGGTTTATGCTCATGCAGTGTTTCGAACCGTAATGATGACCGAGACAGACGAGGAGAGTCTCGACGACCTCCCACCAAGTGCTAAGCTCGTCTTCAAAGTGCTCGAGTACAACGGCCCGCTCACGCAGAAGGGGATCGTCGAGGAGTCGATGCTCTC
Source organism: Halolamina sp. (assembly GCF_036626355.1). Lineage (GTDB taxonomy): Archaea > Halobacteriota > Halobacteria > Halobacteriales > Haloferacaceae > Halolamina. The sequence continues at coordinate 1,324 of NZ_JAZKRY010000072.1, forward strand.
TGCCCGGACGGTTCGCTACGCTCTCGAACGGCTGGAAGGTATCGGTGTCGTCGACGAGGACGTCTACTTCGCCGACGCTCGACAGAACCTCTACCAGCTGAATCTCCCGGAACCCGCGGCGGCCGACGGCGGCACGGAAGCCTGCTCCGGCCAGGCTGACTGACTACAGGTAGCCAGACACCATCTGTTCGACGTATTTTGCCATCACGTCGACCTCGAGATGCACCGAATCGCCGACCGACTTCTCCGAGAGCGTCGTTATCTCCCGCGTCGCCGGAATGATCGCGACCTCGAACGCGTCGTCGTGTCGCTCGGCGACGGTGAGACTGATCCCGTCGACGGCGATGGAGCCTTTGGAGACGACGTACTTCGCGAGCTCCGCCGGAAGCGAGAACGTGTAGCGCCAGTCCTCGCCGAGCTGCGCTGCCGCCTCCACAGTCGCTGTCGTATCGACGTGACCCTGGACGACGTGACCGTCGAACCGGCCGTCGGCGGGCATCGCGCGCTCGATGTTGACGCTATCGCCGACTGACAGCTCGCCGAGATACGTCTTCGCGAGGGTTTCGCTCGCGAGGAACACCTCGAACCAGCCCGGTTCCGCGTCATCGGACTGCGTCCGATTGGCAGACGAGCGTTGCTCGTCCATCTCGAACGTCTCGACAGTGAGGCAAACACCGCTGACGTTGATCGACTGGCCGTGATGGAGGTCGTCGAGGCCCGGGGCGGCGATGGTGAGTCGCCGGCCGTCCTCGTTTTCGGTTACGTCGGTCAACTCACCCGTCCGCTCGACGATGCCGGTGAACACGCGCGGAACTCGGCCGTCCCATCACAAGAGCGTTGCCACTCCCAGTTTCGTGATGGGGGTGGGCGTGAGGGTTTTCCCCGCCGCCGCGGTACGGACCAGCGATGGCGCTCGGAATCAGGCAGATGCTGGCGCTCGGGGGCAGCCTCATCTTCGCGATACCGCTGGGTATCTATGCCGTCGAGCAACTCGTCCGCGGCGAGGCCCTGCTTGGCGGGGCGGCCCTCGTCGTTGCGGGCCTGATGGTGGCGCTCCCGCAGTATCTCACCACACCCGACGACCTGCCGGGGAAGGCCGCCGACAGGGCCCTCGACCGTGTCGTCGCGGAGCCGAACGACGAGTCCGCGACGGACGAGGAGTAGCGCCGCTCAGACCTCCTCCGGCTGGCGAACAGACGGCGCCTTCTCTGCAGACATCCTCGTGAGCGGTGCGCCGTACTCCCGCCTGGCCCACCCACGGCCGGCCTCAGACCACGGCGGGGGTGGTCCCGTCCTCAGTGAAAAACTCCGGGTCGGCTAAGGCGCTTGCTGGGGCGTGAACCGAATCGGGTAGCTCGCCAGCCGCTCGTATCCCGCTTCAGTGACGGCGACGAGGTCCTCGATACGGACCCCACCGGTCTCCGGGTCGTAGACGCCCGGCTCGATCGTGACGACGTGGCCGGCCTCCAGCGGGTCGTCGCTTGTGAGCGAGGGGCTTTCGTGGAGGCTGACGCCGACCCCGTGGCCGACGCCGTGAACGAACCCCACCTCCGAGGAGTCGACGCGGAACCCGTGGGCCGCGAGTTCCGCGGCGGCCTCCTCGTGGACCGTTCCGGCGGTGACACCGGCTTCGACGCGGTCGAGCGCCATCTCGTGGGCATCCTGGACCGCGACGTACGCACGGCGCTCCCAGCCGCCTTCGCTCTCGACGACGAAGGTACGGGTCAGGTCGCCGTAGTAGCCGTGCGGGCCGCGTGGCGAGATGTCGAGCAGCACCGTCTCACCGGATGCGATGTCGTCCACGCCGGTGTAGTGGAGGTCCGCAGCTGTCTGCCCGGCGCCGATGACGGTGTTGCCGGCGCTCCGAACGCCGTGGCGGGCCATCTCGGCATCGACCGCTCGGCGAACTCGTTCTGTGGTGAGCGGTTCCCCTTCCCAGCGGAGCGTGTCGCCGTCAGGCTCAGCTGCGGCGAGTACCGCCTCCGCGCGAGCCATTCCCCGAGAGGTGACCGTCTGAACCCGGCGGAGGCAGGCGAGTTCGGCTTCGCTTTTCCGTTCCCGGGCGTCGGCGACGGCCGTCGTCGATTCTGGCTCGTAGCCAGCGCCTCTTAGATAGAGTGCGGCGTCGTGGGGGATACTCGCCGGAGTGAGCACCGTCCGGTCGGCGGCGTCGGCGCCATCAGTCAACTCATCGAGCGCGAGGGCGGCTCGGACACCCGCTGGCTCGCTCTGGTGGTCGGTTCGGACCTCCCGAACGAGGTCGTCGTCGCCGCCGAGAAACTCACGGGCTGCCTGTTCGGCGAACAGTGTGGGCGCGGTCAACACCGCGTGCTCGGGCGTGACGGTGATAGCGTACGCGCGGTCCGGCCCGCCGAACCGCGAGAGATAGCGCAGGTCGTCGTCGAACCGGTCGCCGACGGCGACGAAGCCCGCGGCGCCACGCGATTCGACCGCTGCCGCGATCGCCGAGAGGTCAGTTGGGGGTGGGGCAGGGAGCGCGGTGTCGACTGTCGGTGCGCCAGGAGCCACTCCTGGGCTCATGGCTCCGGCTCGGGAGCGTCCAGCTCGGCCTGCACCGTCTCGATATGCTCCACTGGCGTCCCGTCACGAAGTTCGTTGAACAGGAGTACGCTGACAGGCAGTGTCGGCGCACCGGAGACGAGGTTCTCCAGCAGCACCAGGCGCTCGCGCGCCCGGGACATCCCCACGTAGAACACCCGGCGCTCGTTGTCGGTGAGCACGGGTACCGGGTCTGTCGTCTTGCTGAACTCCTCCTCGCCCGGCGTCTCGATCCCCTGTTGGGCGGCCTGGGCGGCCATCTGCTCGACGACTTTCTCCGTCAGGTCGGTCGCGACGAACACGTGGTCGGCCTCACGCCCCTTCGAGGAGTGGATGGTACCGACCCTGATGCGGTCGGGGTCCATCCCCTGATACTCCCCGTCGAAGTAGGCGGCTATCGATTTGCGCTGGAAGGACGTGATCTTCCGCGCCATATCGGCGGCGCTGTCGGGGTCGGGCATGAACGGAACCGTCTCGTCGACGGCATCGGGTGCGATGGGGATGGCCGCGAGGTCGTCCTCGGCGGAGCTCTCCTCCACGTCGTCGATAAGGTCGTAGAGATCCTCCCGGTCGCCGCCGCCGAACGCCGACTCCTGGAGGATATCGGCGAGACGCCGAGCCTGGAGCGCGGTCATGCGCTCGCCGGCGTCGATCGCCTCGATGGCCCGGACGTAGTCGGTGAGCCGGTCAGTCCAGAGGCGCTGGTCGGTGAGCGAGGAGAAGGGCATCCCCTCGTCGATGAACTCGTCGACGAAGTCGAACATCTGGTAGCGCGCGCGGAACAGCAGCATGATACTCCCCTCGCCCTCCTCCTCGTCGTCGTGGGCGGCCTCCTCGATGGTGTGACGGACGTTCCGAACGAGGTCGAGCATCGACGGCGATTCGGCGGCCTCGACGCTGCCGCCCTCCATCCGAGGCCGGAGGTCCTTCTCCTGGCGCTTCTCGATGTGGCGAATCTCCTTGTTCACCACGTTGAGTACGCGGGACGGGAGCCGGTAGGAGTTGGGCAACACGACGTCCTCGTCGACATCCTCGTCGAGCAGCAGGTCCGGGTCGGCGCCCTGCCAGGCGTAGACGACCTGGTCGTCGTCACCGGCGATGAGCGCCTTCTCCAGGTGGGGTTTCCACTCCTCGTACACCCGGGACTGGAGCATCGTGATGTCCTGAAACTCGTCGATGATAAGGTAGTCCACGGTTGGCTGCAGCGAACGCTGGGCGACCCGTTCGAGCATATCGGCGAAGCCGACGATACCCTGTTCGCCCTTGTAGGTGCGCCAGCCCCGAATCGCTTCGGGGATGTCGAGGCGGTCGTCATCGGAAGACCACGTCGGCGTGTACTTGTTCCCCTCCTGTGCGTTGGGGTCGATATCCGGCGGGAGTCGGACCTCCTCGACGTTCCACTGGAAGGGAACGTCGTACCAGTCGGCGACATCGCGGTCCGTTCGCTGGAGCCACTGTGAGGTGGCGATAACCTTGTTGCCGAGCGTCGTCGACCGGGCGGTGCGCCGACCGGCGCCGGATTTCTCGTCCTCGTATTCGATGCCGAACTCCTCACAGAACTCCTCCTTCTCGGACTCCCCGACGACGTCACCCCGGGAGAGGTCGAGCAACTCGTAGGCTTTCGCGTGCATCGTGGAGACGTTGCCCTGCAACGCCCGCGGTGTCGTGTCGATTCGTTCGGCCAGCCGTTCACGGATCTCTGCGGCCGCCGCTCGCGTGTAGGAGACGACCAGGATATCCCGAACGGTGATGTCGGGGTCCTCCAGCAGTTCCTCCACGCGGTCAAGAAGGGCCGTCGTCTTCCCGCTGCCGGGGCCCCCGAACAGTCGGGTGACGTGGGCGTCCGTCTTGGTCATTACCGGTCACAGGGGCCGGTCGCTCATAAGCAAGGTGGGTTCGGGAGACGTCACTTGGACAGCTGGTCGATTAAAACAGGCCGTTCGTCGAAGGTCCGTCGGTCGTGTCTACGGCCGCCATCCGCAGACAGAACACTCCGTCGCTGCGTTCTCGTGAAGACCGCCACAGTCTGGACATTGCTTCTTGTTATACGACTCTTCCCAGCTGGGCTCCTCTGTCGCGTGACCCCGGTTTTCCAGGAATTCGTCGAACAGTTCGTCCGTGGAGTGCTCTGCCGTCGCCATACATGGTGTGCTATGACGTACCAATACGTAAGTCTTCTGGCCGGCTGAGTGGGGGTTCTCTCCGCGCTACCCGTAGAGGGAAGCTTCTTAAGGTGTTCGACGGTATTCGGGGTATGGGACTGTTCGACCGACTCCGGGGCGGAAGCGCCCCACGAGTCGTTTTCCTCGGTATCGATGGCGTTCCGTTCAGCCTGCTCGACGACCACCCCGATGACTTTCCGAACTTCGCGACCCTGGCCGAGGAGGGGAGCGCCGGGGAGATCGACAGCATCGTCCCCCCCGAGTCGAGCGCGTGCTGGCCCTCCCTCACGACCGGTGTCAACCCCGGAGAAACAGGAGTTTACGGCTTCCAGGACCGCGAAATCGGCACCTACGAGACCTACGTTCCGATGGGCCGTGACGTGCAGGCGACCCGGCTCTGGGATCGCGTCGCCAACGACGGCCGCGACGCGACGGTGATGAACGTCCCCGTGACGTTCCCGCCACAGCGCAACGTCCAGCGGATGGTCTCGGGCTTCCTCTCCCCGAGCGTCGAGAAGGCCGCCTACCCCGACGAGCTGCGAGAGTATCTGGAGTCCATCGACTACCAGATCGACGCTGACGTGAAACAGGGCCACCAGGAGGACAAATCGCCGTTCATGACCGACGCCCACACGACGATGGAGAAACGCTACGAGGCGTTCACCAATTACCTGGAGCAGGACGACTGGGACCTCTTTTTCGGCGTGTTCATGACCACCGACCGGGTGAACCATTTCCTCTTCGAGGACTACCTCCGTGACGGCCCGAACAAGGAGGCGTTCATGGAGTTCTACCGCAGCCTCGACGAGTATATCGGCAAGATCCGCGAGTCGCTGCCCGACGACGTGACGCTCGTCGTCGCCTCCGACCACGGATTCACGGCGCTGGATTACGAGGTCCATTTCAACGCCTGGCTCGAGGAGGAGGGCTGGCTCTCCTTCGAGGAGGACGGTCACGAGGAGCTCGGTGACATCGCCGACGACACGACCGCCTACTCGCTTATCCCCGGCCGGTTCTACGTGAACCTCGAGGACCGCGAGCCCCGGGGGAGCGTCCCGGAGGACGAGTACGAGACGGTCCGGAACGAACTCAAAGCCGAACTGGAGGCGCTGGAAGGGCCGGACGGAAACAAGGTCTGTGCCCGCGTCGTCGAGAAGGAGGCGGCGTTCCGGGGCGACCACGACGACATCGCGCCGGACCTCGTCGCCATCCCCAACGACGGCTTCGACCTGAAAGCTGGCTTCACGGGCCACCAGAACGTGTTCACCGACGGCCCCCGGAACGGGATGCACACGTTCGACAACGCCTCACTGTTCATCGACACGCCGGACGCGAACATCGACGACTGCGACCTGCTCGACATCGCGCCGACGGTCCTGGACCTGATGGAACTGGAGTTCACCCGTACGGAGTTCGACGGCGCGAGCCTGGTTCGGAGCTAGCGCTCGGTCGCCCTCGGTTTTCTCGCTCGCCATCCGGACGACCACCGGCGAACCACGCCACTACCCGAAAGCGGCATACTCTACGAGCCACATCAGCGGGTATGGAATACGAAGAGCCGAAGTTCTTCCACGTGATGGCCTCCGTCGCCGAGGCTGACCGTGACGTCGTGGACATGGTGAGCGGCAACCCCGACTGGGAGCCGCCTCAGGCGTTGCGTGATGGCCTCGCGGAGTACGCCGAGTTCGACAGCGACCGTTTCCAGTACCCGCCAAGCGACGGAACCGCCGAACTGAAAGCCGAGATCGGGCGACGGCGGAACGTGGATCCGAACCGCATCGTCGTGACCAACGGAACCGGCGAAGCCAACTACCTCGGGATGGGCGCCGCGCTCGAACGTGATGCCGGCGACGAGGTGGTGCTGAGCGACCCGGTCTACCCCTACTATCCAGGCAAAGCCAGAATGCTCGGCGGCGACCCCACGTTCGTCCCGGCGAACCGCGATGGCAGCCTCGACGTCGACGCCTATCGCGAGACGATTTCCGCAGCAACCGCACTCGTGGTGCTGACGACGCCGAATAATCCAACCGGTGCGGTCTACGACCTCGACAAGGTCCGGGAGATCGTCGAACTCTGCGAGGCCACCGACGCAGTGGTGCTGGTCGACGAGGTGTACGACCATTTCGACCTCTCGGGGGAGTTCGAGTCGGCGCTCACGATCGACTCCGAGCACTGCGTCGTCACTTCCGGGTTCTCCAAGTCCCTCGCCGTTACCGGGTTCCGTGTCGGCTACGGGGTGTTCCCCGAACAGTTCGTCAGGCAGGCGAAAGCCCGCCACATGCTGGTCAACGTCGCCACCACCGGACCGGGTCAGTACGCCGTTCTCCAGGGGCTCCGGGGCGCCGACGCTGCCTACTACGAGGCCGTGCGAGAGCTCATCCGCGAGCGGGTGGACAGCTTTACTGACGCGCTGGACGCCGCGGGCGCGGAGTACACCCGGCCCGACGGCGCCTTCTATATCATGGCGAAGTTCGACGGCTTCCCCGGAACGATGGCGAACGTCGAACGCCTCATCGACGAGGCAGGCGTCGCGGGCATGCCCGGAGACGGGTTCGGGAACGCCTACGAGGACTGGCTTCGCTTCGCGCTGGTTACACCCCGCGTCGAAGAGGCTGCCAACCGGCTGGTCGAGTTCTTCGAGTAGGCGACCCTCGCACGGCTATTCCGCGGTGGATAAACCGTATTCTGGGATACAAAATCCACGACGAACTCTCGAAAAATCGGACAGTGGGCAGTGACGGGGCTGGAATCAGCCCTTGATTTCGATCTCCGTGCCGGAAACGGTCGCTCCCGCCTGCACCGGCAGACGGATCTCGAGGATGCCGTTGGTGTATTCGGCTTCGATCGCGTCGTCGTCGACGTCCTTCGGGAAGCGGAACCGACGGTGGTAGGTTCGACGACGGCCCCGCTGGTCGTCCTCGTGTTCTGCGGCGACGTTAAGCACGCCCGCCTCCCAGGAGACCGTGATCTCCCCGGGGTCGAAGCCGGGCATCTCGACGCTGAGGACGAACTCGTCGTCCTCTTCGTACAGTTCGTAGTCGTTGCCACTGGTTTCGAGCAGGCGGCTCGGCAGGTCGAGCCCCTGCATCCACGAACTGGTTGTGTTCGGCAGCGCCATTGTCGATCACCTCGAGTCCAGTTGGTAGTTGTTCACGGTTCGTCATGAATATTGTGGATAGTTGCGGTAGTATCGTTTCTAATTGAAGATAATAATTTTACCGAAATAGCGAGCCCTCTCGGGATTATTTTGTGATGAATTACCACACCATGTTGGTTGGTACCATATATACAGTGCGGAGGGAAGGTGATACCCCAGGACTCTCACAACGCTCAAGCCGGACCGCTCCCAACCCGCGGGCCGTGTCCGATTCCCGCGAGGCGAAGAAGGAACTCGGCCTGGAACTGCTCGCCCATCTCGAGGACGAGAACCTGAGCCTCGCCGAGACCATCGACCGACTCGAAGCCGTGACGACCAGCCCATCGCTCACCCGCGAAATCCTCGACGGCGCCGAAAAGCGGGGCCTCATCGAGCGCGAGGACGGGCGCATCCGGACGCGCACGGGCGGGACATTCGTCCGGTTCGAGCGCCAGGTCGTCCAGAAGGACGGGGCGTTCGACTGCCGTCGCTGCGGCGCGAGCATCGCAACCGGGCATTTCGTCCAGTTCGAGGCTGGGGAGTTGGGGCCCTTTGGTCCCGCCTGTGTGCGGAAGGTTCTGGGCCGGGACTGAGAGGAGAGCGAGAGCAGGTAGCCACCGACGCCGATGCGGCCGCTACCACGACCGAGGTCCAACAGGTGGCCCGCGCCGGTGAGGACGAATCGCTCTCGGAGGTGATCGACCGCCCGAGAATCGTACTCCGGGCAGTAGATGGTCCACTGTGGAGCAGTGCCCCAGAACCGGGCGGCGGGGTCCTCGGCGTCGTGGCTCATCGGATTCGAATCGGAGAAATTGGCGGCACAAAGCGGTTCGGTCCCTTACCAGGCCGACCAGGCGCTGGTCGTCGTGTCGCGGCCGAAGACGCGCTTGATGTCCTTGGCGAACCCGGTATCGCCCACATGGTCGAGTTTCTTGTGGCGGTAGTCGTCGGCCACCTCGTCACGGAGCTGGATGCTGTCGACCTCGAAGGAGTCATCGCCGAACTCACAGGTCTCGCCGACAGTGAACTCGTAGTCGCCGGGAAGGAACGCCTTGATGCTGCGGGATTGCTCGTGGCGGCCGTCACCCTCCTTCGGGTGGATCGTGACGTTGACGCCGACGTTGTCGACGACCCGGCTCCAGACCGTCTCGACCTCGCGCATCTCGGCGCTCTCGGTGCGGCGCTCGGGACCGAGTTCGAGATCCGTGACACGGACCTGCTGGATCGCCTCCGCCGTCTCGACGACGAACTCGTCGCCGGCCTCGATCTCCTCGTCAGCGACGGCGGTGAGTGTGGCCTTGTCGGAATCGCCGTCCTGGGAGACCACGACGTCGACGGTCACCTCCTCGGGCGCCTCGATCTTCTCCTTGTGGACGTGGCCGCACTCTGTACAACGGACGGTCGTCTGGCCGCCGGGCTTGAGAACCTCGTGAACGGTCCCCTCCTCGGGCGAGCAGGAGGGACACGGCAGCGGCACGCGCTCGGAACGCTGGCTCATGTCTCGAAAGTGACGCTGTGGCCGTTTAAACCCCTGTTTCCGCGTTCCTGCGTGTCACGGGCTGGCTCGGCGGCGGTCTTGGCCTGCACGACGGAGTGATGCCCCCTCCCGAGGGAGGCAGGCTCATAGTGATTACTGCGAGTCTGTCCCGCCGTGACCATCCGTGTCGGTAATGGGAGCCCCTGAACCGGCGTCGTTCGACACCGTCGATGAACCTATTCGCAGTAATCACTATCAGGGTAGTTTCCGGAGATCCACTAACAGGTCGGCCAGATTCTTCGTGGAGGCCGCCAGCGAGAAGCCGTCCCGGCGGGCCAGTGTAGGCGCGTGCTCCCAGATGCTCCGCGGTTCGATCCCGTGGAGGACAACGGCGTTCGGTGTCGGCGTCAGCACCCGCAACGCGACCAGCGGCGATTCCCCACGCGTCACCTCGGTGAACACCAGCGCGCGGTCAGTGCTCTCGCCGTAGAGCCGGTAGAACTCCTCGCTGGAGAGCCGGGTGATCGCTTCGATGCTGTCGATGACGGTGTGACCGTTGACGTGGTCGGCATCGCCCGCCGCCATCTCGGTCGCGCCGGCGGCGTCGTAGAAGCGCTCGAGCGGGACCGCCCGGCTGTACTCCCGAAGGTCGAGCACGATATCGCTCTCGAACCCTGCGGAGACGACGCGGGCGTACTGGCGGATGTGGGCGCCGCCCCGGCCGGCGTCGATGGCCAGTAACGCCTCCACGAACCGCCTGACAACGGCGATTCCGGGGTTCTCCCGGCGCCCGCTCTCGTAATCGGAGACGACCGAGGAGGAGACGTCCACCTCCTCGGCCAGCAAGGTTTGGGAGACGTCGAAGTCGGTGCGCCACTTCCGGAGGGTCGCGCCGGCATCGTCCGAGAGGACGACTTCGCCAGCGATGCGGCGAGCGAGACGGCGCTGGGCGCTCTCGGTCATGCATTCTGGTGTGTGGGCGGGTGAGAAAGGGGTGTCGGAACTGGACACTTTACGAGAACTGCGGTGGCACAAAGTGTGAGCGGGCCGAGCGCGAAGCTCTCGCTGGCCGTGCGCGAGCGAGCGCGTGGGTAAGAGCGGAGCGAGCGAATCGGTTGGGGAGGTGGGCGGTGCGTTCGGGCGGGACTGGAAGGACCAGGGGCTTTCACGGTGGTGCTGACCACGTATTCGGCCATTCTCTCTGGGTACACAGAGCCATCCCGGACAGAACCACCAACTCACAGGATCCAAACTACTCCCCTAACGTAACACTCTCGTCGGCAGTTTTCCGCAACGCATCGGACCGACCGTAACTCCCAGGCGCGATCGCCAGCGTCCGAACCCCCTCCCGGCCGGCCAGCTCGAAGCTCGGCTTGAAGTCGGTATCGCGGGAGGCGATCGCGACAGTCCCAACGCGGTTGCGCAGCACGAACTCCGCCACGTCGACGGCGAGTTTCACGTCGACGTCGCCGCTGGTGGTGATGATCTCGTAGCCGCGAGCCTCGCCGGCGCGCACGAGCGCCGGCGGCGCGTCTTCGTTGAGGTAGAGCCGGGCGGCGACGACCCGACCCGAGGCGGCGGCGGCGGCACGCACGTCGTCCAGGTCCACGTCGAACTCCTCGCGTAACACGTTCGGCCCGTCGACGAACAGCGCGACCCCCTCGCGCCGGTTGCCGAGCAGCCGCCGGAGGAACTCCATGCCGGTGGCAGTAGGCCGCCCGGTTTAGCGGTTCCGTCATCTCGCGGCAGGCGCGACGGCGCATCGAACGGTGCGGAGCCGACACGGACCCGACAGCCGCTCCCGACGAGTACAACCTCAGAGCCCCAGACCTATTAGCGGGCGCCGTTTAGCGAGCAGTAATGGCGACCTGTGACGAGTGTGGCGAGTTCGAGAACTTGCCCTACCAGTGTCGGCGCTGCGGGCAGACGTTCTGTTCCGAACACCGCCTTCCCGAGAATCACGACTGCCCGGGGCTCAGCGAGTGGAACGACCCCGAAGGCGTGTTCGCGACGAGCGGGCCAACGACCAGCGGCGGCCAGACCACCCAGCGAAGCCGGACAGACGCGGTGAGTAGCCGCGGGCGGACGATCTGGCGGCGCTACTTCCAGGGGAACGCGACCTACATCTTCCTCGGCCTGATGTGGATCACCTTCGCGCTGCAGTTCACCGCCTCGGTTGTGTTCTCCCAGACGCTGATGCGTGACCTGTTCGTGCTCACGCCGATGCATCCGGAGTACGTCTGGACCTGGATCACCTCCATCTTCGCCCACGGCGGCTTCACCCACATCGCGGTGAACAGCATCGGGCTCTACTTCTTCGGCCCGCCCGTCGAGCGCCGGCTGGGCTCGAAACGCTACGCCGTGCTGTTCCTGGTTTCGGGCGCCATCGCGGGGCTGGCCCAGATCGGTGTCAGCATCGCGATGGGCCAGCTCATCGGCGGCGTCGTCGGCGCCAGCGGCGCGCTACTGGCGATTATGGGTGTCCTGACGGTTCTCAACCCGGGGCTTCGGGTGTATCTCTACTTCTTCATTCCGATGCCGCTCTGGGTGCTGACCTTCGGCTTCGCCGCGCTCAGCGTGCTCCAGGGGTTCGGTCAGGTCGGGGGTGGCGGCGGTGTCGCCCACTGGGCCCACCTCGCGGGGATGGCAATCGGGCTCGCCTACGGCGCCCACATCAAAGGTGAGACACGCGCGCCAGAACAGCTCCAGCTCGGCGGCGGACGAGGCGGTGGCGGCCGCGGCGGCGGACGCTTCTGACCTGTGACCCCCGTTCATCCCGAGTTCCTACCTGACGCCACACTCTCCCGCGAGGCGATGGCGGAGCTCCAGCGTAATATCGCTGACATCGCGCGCTTCGAGGACGACCTGGGGTTCGAACCCGACGATATCGCCGTCGAGGCTCCCGTCGACGAAACGCCAGCTGAATCCCGCGGGTCCACAGCAACGACACTCGATAACCACAGTGAGTCTCCACAGGCAGATGCCCCCGAAGCAGACGCACCGCTCGTCGTCGGCGTCGACCAGGCGTTCCTCGAGGAGCGCGCGGTGTCGGCGCTGGTCGCGATACAGGACGGCGAGGTTGTCGAACGGGCACACGCGGTCACCGACCTCGAGATTCCCTACACTCCCGGGCTGCTGGCGTTCCGGGAGGGTGGCCCGATTCTCGCGGCGTTCGAGGACCTCGCTGTCGAGCCTGACCTCGCGGTGTTCGACGGCTCCGGCCGCATCCATTTCCGGCAGGCTGGCATCGCGACCCACGTTGGCGTCGTGCTCGATCTGCCGAGCATCGGCGTCGCCAAGAGCCTGCTCTGTGGCGAGCCTGACGAATCAATCGACGGCCGCCCCGAGGGCTGGTCGACACCGATACGGGCAGACAACCGGGTCGAGGCGCCCGAGAGAACGGTGCTGGGCCACGCTTACCAGTCCCGCCAGTGGGAGCGCGCGCAGAGTATCAACCCGCTCTACATCTCACCGGGCCACCGTGTGAGCGCGGAGACGACCGTCGACCTCGTCGACGCGCTCTGTGCAGGCTACAAACTGCCAGAGCCAACGCGTCTCGCCGACGGCGACGCCGACGAACTGAAAGCGCAGTATCGGTAGGCCGGTCGGGCCGACCGGAGGTGGGCGACGGGTTGGCGGACGACTCCTGTCCGGCTTTGCCTACACTTAACCATGCCCCGATGCTGCGTCCCTGTATGCGACCGGAGACGGTTCTGATCACTGGCTGCTCGTCGGGTATCGGCCGCGCGTCGGCGGAGGCGTTTCTCGCAGACGGCTGGCAGGTGTACGCCACCGCGCGGGAGCCTGACGATATCGCCGAACTTGCGAAACACGAGCACTGCACGACTGACACGCTCGACGTGACCGAGCAGAGCGACATCCGGAACGTCGTCAACCGGATCATCCGCACGGAGGACCGCATCGACTGCCTGGTGAACAATGCGGGTTACGCCCAGTTCGGCCCGACCGAGGAAGTCCCTGTCGAGAAGGTTCACGAGCAGTTCGACGTCAACGTTTACGGCCCACACCGGGTCACCCGCGCGGTGCTCCCACATATGCGGGAGGCCGGTGAGGGGACAATCATCAATCTCTCCTCCGTCGCTGGCCGGCTCTCGTTCCCCGGCGGCGGCGCCTACTGCGGCTCGAAGTTCGCCATAGAAGCGATGACTGACGCGCTCAGACAGGAGGTCGACGGGCTCGGCATCGACGCCGTCCTCATCGAACCCGGTCCGGTCCAGACTAATTTCAGCGAGCGTGCGAGTGAACAGGCCGCCGAGGAGAGCGGCCTGGAGCGCACCGGCGCCTACGACTGGTTCTGGAAAGTCTTCGAGGACAGCGAGGCCATCGGCGGCGACGGCCCCGGCTCGGTGGCGCCCGAACGCGTAGCGACGGATATCGTCGACGCTGCGAACCTCACCGACCCGCCCGCGCGGATGCCGGTCGGCACCATCGCACAGCTCAGTGTGAAAGCGCGCTTCCTGCCCGACCGGCTCCGAGACGCCGCGATGCGGTTCATTCGGAATCGGGTCGCCTGATAGTGA
>NZ_JAZKRY010000073.1:0-15141 GCF_036626355.1 Halolamina sp.
ACTCGATTCGGGCCAGCCAGCGTCGGGGCTCGTCCAGCTCGGCACCGGTCGGGAGGTTCTCCGGGCGTTCCCACACTTTCGCGGCGGTGTCGAGGCCACGCGTGTCAGTCACCTCGTGGAAGAAAGCGGCGCCGCGTTCGTACTGGCGGCGCTTCAACCCGAGGCCCAGCATCCGCCGGATGAGCTGTGCGACGGGCCCACCACCCTGGCGGCGGGCGTCGACTTTCCGTCGCAGGTCGTCGTACTCCTCGTCGAACGCGCGATCCATCAGCAGCTCGGCGTACCCCTCGACGGCGGTCATCGCGGCGTCGAGTTCGGTGAAGCTCTCACGATCTAGCCCGCCGCTCGAGAGCTCCGTGATGGTCGACTGCATTCGCGTTTCCAGATAGCCCGAGAGCCAGTCCGCGGTGCCGAACTCCGCGGCGTGGGTCACTTCGTGGAACGCGATCCAGCGACGGAACCGGGGGTAGTCGACGCCCAGTTCCGCGGCGGTGTCCTGGATGTTCGGATGGACGAAGTAGAGCGCGTGGTCCGGGCCACCCTGCCCCTCGGCGAGCAGCAGCGGGTCGTACTGCCCGAGCACGTGGCGGGCGAGGAACGCCAGCGAGAACGTCATCGAGCCGGTGTTGGCGACGCGGGTCGCGCCGGGGAACAGCGGCTGGCCGAACTCCTCGGATAGCGGTTCGATGAGACGCCGGAACGTGTCGATGTTGGCGTCGATCCAGTGATGGCGGTTCTGGAGTTCCACGGTCTTGGGCACGTCGAACTCGACGCCGCCGACCTCGCGGATGCGCGTGCGGGCGTCGCGGACGTCGGCTGCATACCCCTCGCGGTCGGCGGCCGCGAGATCGAGCGACCCGGGGTTCGTCCCGGCTTTCGCCGCGTCGGCGACGGCGTCCCAGTCGACGGCGCCATCGCCGGATGCGGAGACGACGGCGTCGACGCTGCGGAAGAGATCCATATAGACTGTTGGCGCGGCGGCGACAAAAACCCTCGTTCCGTGGTCGCCCGACGACGACTGACTGCGGCGCTACTCCTCGGCCAGTTCGTCCGGGGCCTCGATTTCCTCGGCCGTGTCGGCCAACAGCTTTCGGGCCACGAGCGCGAGCACGACCAGCAGGGCGACGATGGCGGCAGCTACCAGTCCGTTGGGACCCGAGGGAGACTCCTCGCCGCTCGTCACTTCGATGGAGACGGCCTCCTCGCTGTCGATGTCTTCACTGTCGGCGTCCTCGGCGCCGGTTTCGATCTCGTCCAGCGCGTCGAGCCCGTTCGGCTCGCCGCTGAGCAGCTTTCGCACGACGTAGGCCGCCGCGGCGAGCATGCCGAGGCCGACGAGCGGGCGGACGACGGAACGCCCGCCGTCGTCAGTCTGTGACTCGTCGGGCTGCTCCTCACCGGTAGCTGCTGAGTCGCCGGTGTCGGTGGCGCTATCGCCTGTCTCGTCGATCGCTTCCTCGTCGCGACTGCCGCCGAGGCCGTCGATGGTTCGCGGGCCGAACTGGACAGTGTCGTGGAAATGCAGTTCGAACAGGGAGAGCTTCTTTTCGGACATACCTGTTCGTTCGTGGAGGTGAACCATAGCCGTTGTGGCAGTGCCGGCGCCGGAGGTTCCGGCAAACAGAGTGGCTGGGTTGCCGACGACGGGGCCGTTACCAGGACCGCCGGACTGATACTCCAGGCTGCTGAATGACTGGGCATGCAGACCGCTCAGCGGGAGTTCCTCGACGCATTGCTGACGACGCCGAGTCCGTCCGGTTTCGAGACGCGCGGCCAGCGAGTCTGGGTCGACTACGTCTCGGAGTTCGCCGACCGAGTCGAAACCGACGCGTACGGCAACGCGGTCGCGATTCACGACGGCGACCAGGGCGACGACACGGAGTTCGCGGTCGGCGGCCACGCCGACGAGATTGGGTTCATCGTCCGCGACATCACCGACGACGGCTTCCTCCGTATCGCCCGCGTCGGTGGCTCGGACCGCACCGTTTCGAAGGGCCAGCACGTGAGTATCCACACTGATGAGGGCCCCGTGCAGGGGGTTATCGGCCAGACCGCCATCCACCTGCGCGAGGGCCAGGATGAGGAGTACGAGGACATCGGCGAGCAGTTCGTCGATATCGGCGCCGTCGAGGACGAGGACGCCGAGGAACTGGTCGAGATCGGCGATCCCGCGACGTTCTCCTCGGGCGTGCAGGAGCTCAAAGGCAGCCGCGTTGCGGCCCGCGGCATGGACAACCGCGTCGGGACATGGGTCGCCGCTGAGACGCTCCGCCGGGCGTCTGAAGCCGGCGCCGACGCGACGGTCGTGGCAGTGTCGACGGTCCAGGAGGAGGTCGGCCTGAACGGTGCCCAGATGGTGGGTTACGACCTCGATCCGGACGCCTTCGTCGCTGTCGACGTGACCCACGCGACCGACAACCCGGACGTGGCGTCCTCCGCACGCGGCCCGGTCGAACTCAGCGACGGCCCGGTGGTCGGCCGGGGGAGCGCGAACCACCCCGGACTGGTTGCCTTGGCCCGCGAGGCCGGTGAGGCCGACGAGATCGACCACCAGTTCCAGGCCGCCGGGAGCCGGACGGGGACTGATGCAGACGGCGTGTTCACCGAGCGCTCGGGGATTCCGTCGCTGAACATCGGCGTCCCGAACCGCTACATGCACACGCCGGTCGAGCTGATCGATACGGCGGACCTGGACGCGGTTGCTGAGCTGTGTGCTGGGATGGCCGAGCGTGCCGCCGAGCACGCGCCGTTTGGTGTGGATATCTGATTACCACGCCTCCGTCATTTCGACGGCAGAAGGGGGGTTCACTGACAAGCCGCTTCAGTCGTGGGTAACTGACACCGCCTGCGTTTCCCGGCTATCAGATCTTTGCTATCAGTGGTTCAACCGGCGGGAACAGCCGAGGGAGATAATAAGTCACATACGTTTATCTCCGATATCCACCACTCACAGCTATGCAGACCTGGAAACGACGCGCTCTCGGATACCTCGTCCTTCTGACCACGGCGATCGTACTGACCGCGACGGGGTATCAGACCGGCATGCGGGTGTACGAGGGACGACCGCGCACGTTTCTCGATTCGCTTCAGTTTGCCGTCGAGATGTTCACCACGACCGGGTTCGGCGGGGACGCACCGTGGAACAGTGCGGAGATGCAGGCGTTCATCACCGTGACCGACCTGCTCGGGATGGTCCTCCTCGTCGGCGCGCTGCCGGTGTTCGTGGCACCGCTCGTGGAGAGCGCGCTGTCCACGACGGCCCCACAGGAGCTGGAGACGGTCGTCACCGACCACGTCGTGATCTGTTCGGACACGACACGCGCAGACGAGCTCATTCGGGAACTTGAGGCCAACGACGTCCCGTATGTCATCGTCGAATCCGACCGTGAACGGGCGGAGGAGCTGTACGAATCCGGAAAGCGTGTCATTCGGGCAGATCCCCAATCGGCGGACGGGCTGGATGCTGCCCGCCTGTCTTCAGCCCGTGCCCTATTTGCGGACCTGTCCGACCAGGTCGACGCGAGCATCGTCCTGGCTGCAAAGGAACTCACCGACGACGTGCCCGTCATCAGTGTCGTCGAGAACCCGGACGCGGGGACGTACCACCGGTTGGCCGGGGCTGACACCGTCCTCTCTCCCCGGTCGTTGCTGGGACAGAGCCTCGCCACGAAGGTAACCACAGCCGCGCGAACGGGGATGATCGACGCGGTCGAGATCGAGAATCACCTGCAGCTTGCGGAGATCTCGATCCGACACGGCAGTCGCCTCGCGGGGCTGACGCTGGCCAGCAGCGGAATCGGGGAGCAGTCGGGGGCCAACGTAATAGGGGTCTGGGTCCACGGCGAGTTTATCCCTGCACCGCCCCCCGACACGGAGCTAGTGGAGGGGAGCATCCTGCTCGTCTCCGGCCGCGCCGATCAGCTGGAACAGCTCGCCGAGATGACACAAACATCGGTTCGTGGCTTCGAAGCCGGCGGGACGGTCATTGCCGGATACGGACAGGTCGGCCAGGCCGTTTCCGCCGAGCTTGACGAGGCCGGCCTTCCGTGTACGGTCATCGACCAGGAGGATATCGACGGTGTCGACGTGGTCGGTGACGCAACCGACCCGGAGACGCTCGCCGCAGCCGGCGTCGAGGAGGCCGAAACCGTCGTTCTCGCGTTGCCCGACGACACCACGACGGAGTTTGCCACGCTCGTGATCCGTGACCTGGCACCCGAAACACAGATCCTCGCCAGGGTGGAGGAGCAGGCGAACATCTCGAAGACGTATCGCGCCGGGGGCGACTACGTTCTGTCGCTGGCGAGGGTAACCGGTCGGATGGCGGCCTCACAGCTTCTGGGGAATCGTGACGTGCTGTCGCTGGAGCAGCAGGTCGAAACCATCCGTCAACAGGTGCCGGCGCTCGATGGACGGAGTATCGGGGAGGTAAACATACGGGGCCGAACCGGGTGTACGGTGGTCGCAATCGAGCGCGAGGAGGACGTCGTCACCGACATCGGACCGGACACGACAATCCAGTCCGGGGACGTACTCGTCGTTGTCGGGACCGACGAGGCGATCAACGTCTTCGAGCAGGAGTTCCAGTCCGGCACCAACTGACCGACTACGCAGTTGGTCAGCGTGATCGAGGTGACTAACTGACGTCGTCGTACTGAGTTCACGCTCTGTATTCACCTACCCAGTAGCCACGCCAGCAGTAACGCCACTCCGGCCCCAATTAGTGTCCCAAGCGCGTATCCCACCGCCAGCCATCGGTCGCCGCGCTCCCACGCCTCGACCGTCCCGACTGAAAAGGAGGAGAACGTCGTGAACGCGCCGCAGGCGCCGGTGCCGACCAGCAGGAGTATCTCGTCGTCGGCGCCGGCGAAGGTGAGGAGGCCGAGGACGAACGTCCCGAGCACGTTCACTGCGAACGTCGCGATGGGGAGCCCGTCCGTTTCGACCAGTTCACCGACGCCATAGCGCGCGACGGCGCCGAGCGCGCCGCCGAGTCCGACAAGCACGGGGGCGACTGTCACGCTGCTGCACCTCCCGACGAGTCGAGCAGCCGTCTGGCGACGAGACGACCCACGATGGCCCCGGCGAAGCCGAGCGCGTAGTTGGCGATGACGTTCCCCGCGAGGAGGGCGGGCGTGCCAGCCAGCGCCGATTCGACGGCGAACGTGGAGTAGGTGGTGTACGAGGAGAGAAACCCGGTGGCGGCGATGGCTTTCGTCGGCTCCCGGAGTCGGCCCGATGCGGCGACGGTCAGCACGACACCGAGCGCGAACGCGCCGGTGACGTTTGCCGCGAGGGTCGGGAGGAGGCTGACTGCGGCGCCAGCGCCGAAGAGGCGCGTGAGTACGACGCCGAGCGCCCAGCGCGCGTTCGCCCCGGCGAACCCCCCGACTGCGACGAGCGTGAGCGTTCGGGAGCGGGTCGTCGACACAGCGGCTACTGCCCGCGGACCGGGTTTATCGCTATCGTTCCCGGCTGTGGACCGGTGACTGGGTGGCCCCCGAAAGAAAACCGTTAAACGGCGTGCCGGGCACATCTACCGTATGGCTGGAACTATCGAAGTGCTCGTCGCTGGCGGTGAGGCCGACCCTGGCCCGCCGCTGGGTCCCGAGCTTGGTCCGACGCCCGTCGACGTGCAGGCGGTCGTCCAGGAGATCAACGAGCAGACAGACGCGTTCGACGGAATGGAGGTCCCCGTCACGATCGAGTACGACGACGACGGCTCCTTCACCATCGAAGTTGGTGTTCCGCCGACGGCGGAACTCATCAAGGACGAAGCCGACTTCGACACGGGCTCGGGCGAGCCCCAGGAGAACTTCGTCGCCGACCTCAGTATCGAGCAGTTGAAGAAGATTGCCGAGCAGAAATCCTCCGACCTGCTCTCCTACGACATCCGCAACGCTGCCAAAGAGGTCGCGGGCACCTGCGTCACACTCGGCGTCACCATCGACGGCGAGGACGCCCGAACGTTCAAACAGCGCATGGCGTCCGGCGAGTACGACGACCAGTTCGCCGAGGAAGCCGCGGCGGCCTGACGGCTGCTCCCATTTTTATCAGCGATTTGTTGTTTCCGTAACGAGAGCGCCGCGGTGGCGGATGGCTGGGACGTCCCCTCCACCGTCACTTGCCGTTCTCCGCCCGCGCGTCGAACTTCGCCGTGAGCGCACCCGCCACGTCCGAAAGATACGCCGTTCCCCAGATCGCGACGATGATGCCGCCGATCGTGTCGAACAGTAAGTCCTTCATCGTGTCGTCGAGACCGTACTGGGTGAGCACGGTTCCGGTGCCGGCCATCGCGGCCAGCCGGCCGAGGGCGAACTCGATGACCTCCCAGAACACGCCGAAGGCGACGGTAAACAGGAGGATGAACACGAAGACGAACTCCGAAGGGAACTGCACGGCGTCGGTGTGGTTGTCGAGCGCGCGGACGGTCGTGTAGCCCGCGGCGGCGACGATGCTCGCCGAGAGCATATGGGTGAGGTGGTCCCACCACCCAATGGAGCGGTAGGGGCTGAGCGGCGACCCCGGCAGGCCAACGGTGCCGAAGCCGTGGAGGAAGACGGCGGTGGTGATCCAGAGCGCCAGCGCTGGATCGATGGGGATGCCGTAGTCCTCTTCGAGTATCGCCGGCAGATACGTCACCCCGAGTCCGAGGCTGGCGTTGACGATGATGCCGATGCTCCCGCGTTCGAGGCCGATCGCGACGAACCCGATGAGCGCTACCTGCATCCCGCGGGTGGCCCGGCGTTGGTTCCGTTCGCTCACCCCGAGGATATCGCGGATTCTCATTGGTTCTCTCTATCGGCCATATCCACCAGTTGGTCGGGGAGCCTGGTTTCGGCGTCGGCGCGCCGGCGGAAGTAGAACTCGAACAGCGCGCCACCGAGCACGCCCGCGACGGTTGCGGCGACGAAATCCCACATCAGCGTCTCTTCGATGACGTGCTCAGGGCCACGGCCGTAGAGGAACATCGTGCCGAGATAGATATCCGAGAGCCACTGAGCGACCGCCCAGATGCCCGCGGCGGCCATCGTGGCGACGACGACGAACAGCACTGCAAAGCGGTCGTTCATCCGCACGCTGGTGAACAGGTCGAGTTCGACGGCGATGACGAGCGCGACGGCGGCGACAGCGAGATACGTCGTCACCCTGCCGGTCAGGGTTATTCGCACGACCGTCTGTCCGGCAACGATGGTGCGCCCGACGACTGGGAGCGCCGCCAGCGTGAGCAACTCCCAGGGAAGCATCGCGAGACGGTCACGAGCCGCGATCGGCGGCGCGATCGCCAGCCCGACCACCACGAGAACGAACCCCGCCCACAGCGGCCCCCCAACCAGTAGTTCGGCGACGGCGGCGACAGCGAGGAAGCCGACGACGGCCCAGGCCACGAGGGCGTTGCGCCGCTCGTCTTCGACGACTCGCAGTCCCAAACTCTTCATGGTCGCTCTGTCCGCGGGCGTTGGCAAAACAGTTCGGCTCCGCGCTCGGTCACCGTTGGTCCCATCGCAGTTCTTCGGGTAACAAACCATCGGACGTCCGATGGCTTCGGCCGGCTCGCACTCGGTATCGACGGATCGCTCCTCCGCATCTCGGTGAGCTGTGGCCAGAGGGCCGGCTCTGGGACGTCGCCGGGAACGGACCAGTCCGCGCCCGACCGGGTGACAGACGGGGAAGGGAATCGTTAAACCTCGCGCGCTCGGTCCCCTCTACATGAGCGAGGCCAGAACTCGACAGGAGCGCTCCTGTGTCTCCTGTGGCATCTCCGTCACGGGAACCAACGCGGCGCGCTTCAAGTGCCCGGACTGTGGCACCGTCATCTTCCGCTGTGCGAAATGCCGGAAGCAGAGCAACCTCTATGAGTGCCCGGACTGCGGGTTCAGGGGGCCCTGACGATGGGTGACGTTGCCGCGAAGCTGAAGGTGATGCCCCAGAGCCCCGAGATCGATCTCGATGCGCTCGAGGAGCGCCTCGAGGCCGCGCTCCCCGAGGGCGCCGAGATTCGTGGGTTCCAGCGCGACGACGTCGCGTTCGGGCTGGTCGCACTGCTCCCGACCGTCATCGTCCCCGACGACGCCGGCGGCACCGAGGCTGTCGAGGAGGCGTTCAGCGATGTCGAGGGCGTCGAGAGTATCGCAGTCGAGTCGGTCGGCCGCCTCTAACGCCGCCGCCGATTTCTGCGTTCGTTTCGTCGGTAGCGCCAGCGTAATTCAAGTGCCGTCCCTTTCGCGACGTCCACCTTTCTCGCTCGGACGGAACGCCAAAGACGCTGCTCGCCATCCTCCCGGCCATGACTATCGCTGTGTTGGTGACTCGATTCTCGGCACCGGGACCCGGACGAACCCGAACGAAACGGTCACGCGCGACCGAATTGAATGCGAGAACTGCGGTCTCAGAAAACCAGTAGCCCGCCGACAACTGCGAGCGTTCCGAGTACGAGACACACGCTCCAGAACGGGAGCTCGTCGACGACGCGCATCAGCGCGCCGATGGTCGCGTACCCCACAACTGCCGCGGCGCCGAGTGCAGTTACTGCAGCGAGGAGTGAGATGTCGAGGCCGGTGTCGAGATAGGCAAGCAGGCCACCGCCGAGCGAGGCCGGGACCGCAAGGAGAAACGAGAATCGGAACGCCTGCGGTCCCTCGTGGCCACGCAGGAGGAGTGTCCCGGTCGTCATCCCCGACCGCGAGATCCCTGGCAGGATGGCGATGCCTTGTGCGACGCCAACCAGAACGGCGTCGAGCCAGGTCGGCGTTCGGTGCTGACCGTAACGGTCCTTCGACAGGTACTGAAAGCCACCGGTGAGGAGCAACAGTACGCCGACGAGGGCGACGAACACGCCGCCGGTGAGTTTCGAGAACGCATCGACGAGCGTCACGTAGGCGGCGACGCCGACGAGGCCCGAGACGAACGTCCCGATAGCCAAAAACGTGACTGTGGCCTGGTCACCGTCGAAGGCGCTGTTCGGACGCCATTCCGGAAGGAGCGTCAGGACGTCCCGGATATCGCGGCGGTAGTAGACTGTTGCAGAGAGCGCCGTCCCGAGATGGAGAAAGAGCGCGTACGCGACGACTTCCTCGGGAGAGCGACCGAGCGCCGAGAGGACGATGGTGATATTCCCCTCACTGGAGATTGGGAGCCATTCGAAAACCCCCTGCAGGATGCCGACGAGGAGGGCAACGACGAGTTCCCGGTCCATACAGCAGGTGGATGGGGCAAGCGGTATGACCGTTCTGCTTCTGTGTTTGAGATCGAGAGGACGGCGGTGCCAATCCCGAAGCACGCTGAGCAAACGGATCGCTCGGCGAGTGTCGCCCCTGCGCTGGTCACTTCGACGAATGGATTCATAATACAGGACAACAATGGGGTTACCAGTGTCATCGATGGAAAGAGTGATCGAACGGCTCTATCAACCAGCGTATGTCGGTGAGAACCGGTGTGTACCGTGTACGATCGTCAACGTCCTCATTGCTCTGATCGCCGGCGTCGCCCTGGGGATCGCGTCGCTTCCGCTCGGTGTGGCCGCGTTCCTGGTGGGCCTGGTGGTCATCTATTTCCGGGGATATCTGGTTCCCTACACCCCGACGTTCACGAAACGATACTTCCCAGATCGCCTTCTTCGGTGGTTCGACAAAGACCCCGTCGGACACGAGATGTCCTCCGAGAACTGGGAAGAGGACATCGACGTCTCGAAGGTTCTCTTCGAAATGGGCGTCATCACCGAGTGCGAGCACGCCGACGATCTCTGCCTGGACTCGAGCTTTCAGACGGTATGGCGCCGACAGATCACCGCGCTCCAGGACAGCAATCGGGACGACCGTCGTCAGGAGATCGTCGAGTTGCTCGACCTGGATGACGATGCAGCGGTCAACGAGTTCGGCAATACGGCCGCGATTGTGAGAGTCGACGGGAACCAGGTCGGACAGTGGGAGTCGGACGCAGCGCTAATCGCCGACCTGGCGGCCGACAAGACGCTGAGAGAGTGGGACGTCGACTGGGAGCAGTACCACGTCGTGAACCGGAGCAGGCTAGTGAACACCTTGCGGATGTTTCTTGAACAGTGTCCCACTTGTGACGCACCCGTCTCCATTGGTCAGGAAACCGTCGAGTCTTGCTGCCGTTCGCGCGACGTTGCTGCCGTTACCTGTACTGACTGCAATGCGCGGTTGTTCGAAATCGAACTCACCGACGAGATGCAGGCACAACACTGACTGGACTATGGCCAACCCCCCAAATCCCATAGTGGTCTCGTCGGCGCTCGCGGCCTCACGGTCGACTGCCGCTCGCCCGTATCGAATTCGTCGCTTCGAGGTGTGCTCGTGACCATGCGGGGGTTCGCCCCGTGAGCGACGGTCTTGCGGACGCGATCGATCGGGTCAGGCGCCGGCTGAGACGGCGAACCACGAAGGCTCTCGTCGCGGCTCTCTGCCTGGTGGCGATTATCCGCCTGTTGCCGTTCCCGGCCGTATATCGTCAGGGAGATGTGGTTCTGTCTTCGAACGACCCGTACTTTTATCGCTATCTTGTCGAACAGATGACGGTCGTGGCCACGGGCCCACTGGATCTCGGGGTGCTCACGTCAATCACCGCGAACGGCGAACCGCTTCTGACCGCGACCCTGTGGTGGGTTGCGGAACTGTTCGGTGGGCACCCCTGGACGACGGGCACGATACTCGCCTGGTACCCGGTGGTTTCGGCCGTTCTGACAGGGGTTCTCGTGTACTTACTGGTGAGAGAACTCTCCGACGATCCCCGCGTCGCGCTCGCGGCCGTAGTCTTTTTTGCCGTTGTTCCCGGCCACGCCTTTCGAACAGGCCTCGGATTCGCTGACCATCACGCGTTCGACTACCTGTGGCTGACGGTGACCGCTTTCGCGTTCATTCGGCTAATCGGGGACGACCGCATCGCCTGGCCATGGTCTCGGCAGACGATCCTCGGGGTTGCTCTCCTCGGGGCCGGCGTGGCCGGACAGGTTCTCGCCTGGGAAGCCGGACCGCTGCTACTGATTCCACTCGCCCTGGGACTGATCGTCTACGCGCCGTTCGCCGCCCACAGGGACGAGGTCTCGGCGTTCGTGGCAATCGTCGCCGGTCTGGCAGTCGGCGCGATCGTCACGGGAATCGCCCACGCCGGACTCGGGTGGCATTCGTTCGCCGTCGCGGTCACGCCCGCACTGCTGTGGGTCGGTGGTCTCGGCCTCCTCGTGGGCGTGGTCACGGTCGGCCGGTTCGATCTTCCGCCACACTCGCTGGCCATCGCAGAGGTACTCGGCCTGACGCTCGTCGGCACGGCAGTTCGAACTGCTGTGCCCGCCGTCACTGTCGCACTCGACCGTGGACTCACGTTCCTTCGATCCCCTGCGACAGCGGGCGAGATGCAGTCGATCACAGCCACTGGGGGGCCCGTGTTCGGCCCGTTAATTATGCTCGGGTTCACGCCGTTCCTGGCCGTCCCTGCGATGGTGTGGTCGGCGTGGGAGTCGGTCCGACGCGCGGATCCTGGCTGGTTGCTACTGAGCCTCTATGGGTGGACGTTTCTCGGACTGTCGATCGTCCAGCGACGATTCACTGGCGAACTCGCTCCGTTCATCGCTATCTTCGCTGGTCTGGGATTCGTGGGACTCTGTTCGATGCTGGACCTGCTTGCCTCACCGACTGTGTTCCCCCGGGCATCCCGGAGCGGCGGCACGTCGAGATCAGCAGAAAGCGACACATCGACGCCTCGTCAGGGGACAGGAACTGATGCTGCGGAACGGACCGCCTCCTCAAGTGGTCTCGAACTTCCGGGGCGTCGCCGAGCCATCGTGCTCGGGAGTCTGGGGGTTGTGTTTACAGTTTTTCCCGCACTGTACAGCGCGCTCATCCATCCGCGAGTGACGATCGACGACCGGAAACACGCTGCGGCACGCTGGATGCAACAGTACGCCGAAGCGCGGAGCTGGGAGTATCCGGCCAACTACGTCTTCAGCAACTGGGGGCGAAACCGCATGTACAACTACTTCGTCAACGGCGAGTCCCAGTCGTACGCGTTCGCCAAGCAAAACTACGACTCGTTTCTCTCCTCGCAGGCTCCCGTCGAATGGTACGATCGACTCCACTCCCGGACCGGGTTCGTCGTCACGACCGCCGACGCGCCGTTCGGCGGGACGTTCGGGGACCGAATGTACGGCCGCCTCCACGGCAGTCTGGGCAGCCGTCGCGGGGGAACGCCCGGACTCGATCACTATCGCGCCGTGTACGCCAGCGACGACGGGTACGTGAAAGTGTTCACACTCGTTCCCGGTGCAACAGTCGTCGGCCGCGGACCGGCCAACACCGAGCTTTCGGTCCAAACTGACGTGACGATCCCGGGCAGAACGTTCACCTACGAGCGTCAGGTATCCACTGACGAAACCGGCTCGTTCTCGGTGACTGTGTCCCAGTCCGGCACCTACCGGATCGCCGAAGCCGAGGTCGAGGTTCCCGAAGCGACAGTTACGGAGGCCCGAACCGTCGAGGTCGGCGACGTGACATAACACGGTGCGTCACCGCGTCCGTCGAGACTTTTTTCGGAGTTCCTAACTGTGAGTACCTTCGCACTACCGCAGTAGTAACTGGTTTCTAACAAACCCCTGGGCCGCTAATGCAGTAGTTGATGAGATCCAGGTTGTGGTACCGGCTCGCGAGCCTGGGGGGAGTTTCCTCCATCACGATCCTGGCCGTCCTCGTGGCCAATCACCCGATGGTCCAGCAAAGCGCGATGCTGGTACCGGTGTTCAACCGGCTCCCAGCGACGACAATGACGAACGGCAATGTCACCGTCGCCGTCGTGACCTCCCTTGTGATCGTACTGGGCGCGTTCGTTCCGCTGTTCAAACCACGGCCCAGACGTTTGCTGGACATAATTTTGAGTGTCGAATCACGCGTGGCGATCTCGGTGTTCGCGCTCGCAACGGTCGGGTACTTCGACTACACCTACCGGCTTCCACGAACGACGCTCGTCCTGACAGCCGGTTTGCTGGCGGTGTTCGTTCCGGCGTTGTTCGTGGTTCTTCATCAACGGCCGAGGATCGATGTCAGGCGGGGGATCATCGTAGGAGGCGATCCTGAGACGATCCAGAACGTGCTCGATGTAACTGAAATTCCGATCACCGGCTATGTTTCACCGCCGTCGTCAAGTGTCGTCGACGATATCGGCGCACGTAATCCCCCGATCGGCACTCCGGACGGCGGCGAGATCGTCAACCAGTCGCTGGGCGATCTCGAGTGCCTCGGGGGACTGTCGCGTCTCGACGAAGTACTCGTGCAGTACGATGTCGACGCCGCCGTGTTGGCCTTTTCACGACCGGACCGGGCTGAGTTTTTCGGGACGCTTGATACGCTCTACGAGCACGGCGTGAGCGCGAAAGTCCACCGAGATCACGCAGACGCAGTCCTGACAACGGACGCGGGTGTCGGTGAACTCATCGACATTGATATCGAGCCATGGGATTGGCAGGACTACGTCTTCAAACGACTGTTCGATATCTGCTTCGCATTCGCGGGACTGATTGTGCTTGCACCTCTGTTAGTTGCGATCGCCATTGCGATCAAACTGGACAGCGACGGGACGGTTCTGTACCGGCAACGGCGGACGGCAGTGTTCGGCGAGCAACTCACGATCTACAAGTTCCGGAGCATGGTCACGGACGCGGAGTCCGGGTCGGGTGCTACTCTTAGCGATGAAGACGCCGGCGAGGTCGATCCCCGCGTGACCCGTGTCGGCCGCATCCTCCGGAAGACCCACCTCGATGAACTTCCACAGCTCTGGTTGATCCTCAAGGGCGACATGACTGTCGTTGGGCCCCGCCCTGAACGACCGACGCTCGACCGGAAGATGGAGTCCAACGCCGGTTCGTGGCGACGTCGATGGTTCGTCAAGCCGGGACTGACGGGGCTCGCACAGATCAACAACGCGACTGGGTTCGACCCGCAGGAGAAACTCAGACACGACATCACCTACATCCGGAACCAGTCGCTCCTGTTCGACCTGAAGATTCTCAGCCGTCAGCTGTGGCAAGTCGCCATGGACGTTCTGCAACTGGCCTTCCCGTCGTCGCCCAACGCCTCGGAGTCAGATCAGGACGAACAGGGATGGAACGATGACTGACTCCGTTCTGGTAACCGGCGGGGCGGGGTTCATCGGCAGCCACCTGGCTACAGCCCTCGTCGCTAACCACGAGGTGCGCGTTCTGGACGACTACTCGACGGGCAAGCGCGAGTGGGTGCCGGATGCTGCACGGGCCATACAGGGCGACGTGACCGATCGAGAAACGGTTACGCGGGCCATGCACGGGGTCGACGTCGTCTTTCACCAGGCCGCCAACGTTAGCGTCGAGCGCTCAGTCGAGGCCCCGGGCGAGAGCCGTCAGGTGAACGTCGACGGGACGCTGACCGTCCTCGAGGTGGCCCGCGACAAGGATACGCGGGTCGTGCTCGCTTCCAGCGCTGCGGTCTATGGACACCCCGAGTCGGTTCCCGTGGCTGAGCCCGCGCCGAAGACGCCCACGTCGCCGTATGGCCTCGAGAAGCTGACGGCCGACCACTACGCGCGGCTCTATCATGATCTCTACGGAGTCGAGACGGTCGCACTTCGGTACTTCAACGTCTACGGGCCGCGTCAGGGTGGCGAGTACAGCGGCGTCATCGACGTGTTTCTGGAGCAAGCCCGCGCAGACGATCCGATCACAGTTCACGGCGCAGGCGACCAGACCCGGGACTTCGTCCACGTCCGGGACGTCGTGCAGGCGAACCTCCGTGCTGCGACGACCCCCCACGTGGGCGAGGCGTTCAACGTTGGTACTGGGCGGAGTGTCTCGATCCGAGAGCTGGCGGACCTCGTGTGCGACGTGACTGGCACTGACGGGGAGGTTCGACACACCGATCAGAGGGAGGGCGACATCGAGCGAAGCCGCGCCGACATCTCGAAGATCCGAAACCGCCTCGACTATCGTCCGACGGTACGCCTCCGAGACGGTCTCGCTGCACTCATCGCCAACGCTGAGGAGTCACCCCTGACCGCCGACGTCCCGCTGGATCTGTACAACGCTACCTGAGCACCCTTCGTTCGAACCGTCGGATACGGTAGCTGCCAGTCTGGACGCGATGACGACTGGAGGGCGTACGC
>NZ_JAZKRY010000074.1:0-14274 GCF_036626355.1 Halolamina sp.
CTCGGTCAGAATATCGCTCCGCGGACTGCCGGTGACGGCCTCGCGGGCAGCCTCCTTGCCGACCAGCCAGAGCCCCTACGTGCCGAGGGAGACGCGGGACAGCAGCGTCAGGACGACGACGGCCAGCGCGAGCAGTCAGCCGATGAGGACGATGCGGTAGGGTACCGCCCAGACAACCTGCCCGACGGCGATGATAACGGGTCCGAGGCCCACCCGGACCGTAGCGTCCCAGTAGACCTGCTTACGAATCACGCCTCGGGCAACCAGCCAACGCCAAAGCGTGTTGGGTCCTCAGTCCTCAGTCCTGAGGCCCGAAAGCACCGTCTCAGCCACCCGAACCCGCTCCAGCCCGTCGACACGGTGGGCCTCGAACACCTCGTGAGCGCTCCCAGCGGCCTGCTCGTCGGTTTCGAACGCCACACCCGGATAAGCTACGTCGGCCAGCACCAGCGGCTCTGGGGGCATTCGTGGCACGCCACGGCCCCCCTGGAGGGGTTCCTGGCCGAGCACCTCCGCAGCGCGCGCTTCCGGCGGCTCCCCGTCAACGGCAACCTGTGAGAGCACGCCGACGAACCGTCGGACGAACCCGCGAGGGAACCCGCCGGCGGCGACCTCGACGGCGAGGAACTCCCCCTCTCGCTCGATACTCGCACTGACGTCCCGGACCGTGCGGTGCTCGTCGCTGGTGAGGTTGTGGAAGTCGTGTTCGCCCGAGAGCGCCTCGGCCGCCGTCGCGGCTGCGTCGTCGTCAGCATCTGGCGCGTGGAGATGGTAGACGTACGTCCGACGGGTCGCGTCCCGTGTCGGGTGGAACGCCTCGCCCACGTCGGCGGCGGCCCACGCCCGGACTGAACCAGGGAGCTCAGCGTTGACTGCTGCGGGTGTGCACCATTCTGGTGCCTCGAAGGCAATGGTCTGGGCGACGGCGGAGACGCCGGCGTCGGTGCGCCCCGCGGCGGCGTAGTTTGGTGGGACCTCGTTGGCGGATTCGACGACGTCGATGGCCGAGAGCCCGGCCAACAGCGTGTTCTCGACAGTTGGGACATCGGGCTGACGCTGATAGCCGTAGAACGGCCGACCGTCGTAGGCCAGCCTGTACGCACGCATCTACGAAAGCGGGACCGAAAGCACCGGAACCTCGGCGCTCCGGACGACCTTCTCGGTGACACTGCCCAGCAGCGCGTGGTCCAACCCTTCCCGGCCGTGGGTCGCTATCACGAGTATGTCCGCGTGGTCCCCCGCGTACTCCGTGATGACATCGTGTGGTATGCCGCGGCCAACGTGTGTTTCGACGTCGACGTCGCGGGACCGTGCGCGTTCGGCGGCCTCATCGACAGCCTTCTCGGCGCCTTCTTCTAGCGCCTCGTGGACCCGGTTGATCTTGGGAGTAATGGGGTCGAAAACGATGGGGTCGACCACACTCAACAGATGCAGCGTCGCGTCGTACTGTTCGGCGAGCGAGACCGCCCGCTCGACGGCGGGGTTCTCCTCGACTTCGCCTCTCGCCACCGGCAACAGCACGTCGTCGTACATGGGCGCGGATTGGTCGCCATCCCGGAAAACGATGCTGGCCGTTAGCGTCTCGACCACATCGGCGCCCCGAAGTTGAAATAGGAAACCGGGACCACACAGCGTATCGTCTGACCGACGGCGTGTCGCGGCCGAGACGGGAGCGTGGCGCACCCGACACGCGCTGACTTGCGTCGCCTGTTCGCCAGGGCCCGGGCAGCTATGCGACGTCCTCGTAGCGTGGCTGCTCGCGCTCGCCGGGGAACTCGTCGACGGGGACGGTGGTCTGGTCACCGCTTTTCATCTCCTTGACGGTCACCTCGTCGTTCGCCAGGTCCTGTTCGCCGACGATCACGACCGTCTCGGCGTTCACCGAGTCGGCGTACCCCATCTGGCTCCCGAAGCTCCGACCGGAAACGTCCGTCTCGACGACGTTCCCGCCCGCGCGCAGCTCCCGGGCGATTCGGGCGGCCACGTCGCGGGTGTCCCCCACCGTGAGCACGTAGTAATCGGTCGAGATCGCCTCCTCGGGGAGGACGCCGGCTTCTTCGAGCAGCAGCGGCAGCGTCGAGTTCATCACGCCCGGCGCGACGCCGACGGCGGGAGTGGGCTGCCCGCCGAACGACTCGATAAGGTCGTCGTAGCGGCCGCCGCCGAAAATTGATCGCGAGACGCGGTCCTCGGTGTCGAAGCACTCGAAAACGACACCGGTGTAGTAGTCGAGGCCGCGGGCGGTCCGGAGCGAGACGCGGCAGTGTTTTCGCACGCCGAAGTCCTCAGCAGCTGCGAGTACGGCCTGGAGATTCTCGACGGCGTCGGTGAGGCCGGGTCGGTCGGTCGCCTGGAGCACCGCGTCGAGATTCTCGTTCCCCGCATCGAGGAGGTCGTCGAACGCCTCAGCGTCCCCGACGGAGAGGCCGGCGTCGTTCAGGAGGCCGAGATACTCGGAGTGGTCGACTTTCTCACTCTTGTCGACCGCGCGGATGGCGGCGGCGATATCGACGGTCTCGTCGAACGAGCGCAGGAGCTCGCCGAGGATATCCCGGTGGGAGACTCGGAACTCGAACTCCGAGGCGGGGAGCCCCAGCTCAGTCAGCATATCCCCCGCGAACGCCAGGATCTCGGCGTCGGCCTCCGGCTCCGCCGAGCCGAAGATATCCACGTTCGTCTGGTAGAACTCCCGGAACCGGCCCTGCTGGACCTGTTCGTAGCGCCAGAACGGCCTGGTGGACATCCATTTGATGGGTTTCGACAGCGCTTGCTGTTTGGCGACGACCATCCGTGCGACGGTCGGCGTCAGTTCGGGCGTGAGCGCGACCTCCCGACCACCCTTGTCGGTGAAGCTGTAGAGCTCGTCGACGATCTCCTCGCCGGATTTGTCGACGTACATCCCCACGTCCTCCATCGCCGGTGTGGCGATCTCCCGGAAGCCGTAGCGTCGGGCGACGTGCTCCACCGTGTCGATGACCTCCCGGCGCGCGGCCATCTCGTCGGGATAGAAATCCTTGAACCCCTTGAGGCGGTCGTACATGGCCCCAGGTTCCGACTGCCGGCGCTTGAATCCTGCTGTTCGGCTAGGCTCGCCCACGAACGATGGTCTGGTCGTGGGCAGGGAACACCGAGTTGACCACCTCCGTCCCGTGCTCGGCGCGGATGAGAGCCCGCAGCTCCCCCTCGTAGTCGGCTCGCGGAATCTCCCCGCTCGGGCCCGTCTCGACGACGAGTTCGCGTTCGGCCAGCCTGTCGACGGCGCTCCGGCCGAACCCCGATAGCGGCGCGAGATAGTCGACCTCGTGTCGGTCCTCCAGGCTCTGGGCGGTCGCCCGCGAGACTGTCGGTACCCGGTCGTCCCGCCGGGTGCCGTCGGCGATGGCGACGACGTCCCGCTCGGCGACGGATTCCAGGGCGTGTTCGTGGACGCGCTGAATCCCGTTCCGGGGGTAGCCGTCGTCGAGCATTAGCCCGACGGCTTTCTCAGCGACCTCGCGGTCCAGTTCGACGGTGTCGAACGGGAACCCGAGCGCGTCGGCAGCCTGCCGCCCGTGTTCGAAATCCGCCGTGAGCCCGAAATGCGCTGTCACGAGCTCTACGTCGTAAAACGCGTCGAGAATCAGCGCCGCGAGCGAGGAGTCCTTCCCACCGCTGTAGAGGAGCGCAAGCTCCATCAGCGACGGCGAATATCGAAGCTCTTCTCCTCAGGTTTCATCTCCCGGAGGATCTGCTTCATCTGCTCCTCGTCGATCCGGTCCTGAACCCGGCCGCTCTGGGCCAGCGCGGTTACCTGTTGTTTCACCTTCTTCGCGAACTCCGGCTTGCTCATCTCGACCGCGTTGAGCCGCTGCCGGGCGTCGTCGGTGAGATGCTGTTTGAGCAGCGCCTCCTGCTGAGCCTTGGCCTGCTCCTGCTGGTGTTTGGCTGCCTCCTGCTGGGCCTCCCCGCCGCCACCCTGCTCCTGCAGCTCTTCGAGCCGTTCCTGTCGAAGCTTTTCGAGCCGTTCGTCCTCGGGATCTCCACTCATAGCTACCGGTAGCCGCTCTCGCAGGAAAACGATTTCGGAGGCTTACGCGTACTTCTCGAGCTCGGGCCGGTCGAGCTCTTCCATCGTCTCGCCCGCGACGGAGTCAAGGAAGCTGCGCCCCTCGTCGGTCAGGCGTCGGCCCTCGCCTTTCGCCGTCTCGACCAGGTCTTCTTCTTCCAGCTGCTGGAGGGCGGTTCGGATGATGTTTCGGGAGCCACCTGCGTGTTCGTTGCCGGAAACCCGATATCGGGTGGAGCCTTTCTTCGAGCCGCCGTACTCTGTTGCGAGACGCTCGACGCCGACCGGGCCACGGATCGCGACCTTCCGGAGCAGACTCGCTGCCCGGACGTACCAGAAGTCCTCCTGCTGGGGCGGGAGCTCACGGTCGACACTGCTTTTCGTGAACTCCACCCAGTCGGGCTCTTCGATGCGATCTTCCAGGTCCGCGGCGACGGCCTCGATGAGGTCCTCCGCCGGGACGTCGTAGAGGGTTGCCATAGCGCAGATTTCTCCCTTAGGCCGTTTAAACCCATCGTATCGGGCTCTGAACCGTGTGCAGCGGTTACACGGATTAGCCGCGAGCCCCCGCACCGACCGTCCCCATCACGATGCCGCCGAGCACGACCGGCACCCAGTAGACTGCGCCGCGATAGATGACGACCGCTGCGAGAGCCGCCGACTCGGTGACGCCGGGCAGGGGCGCCGCCACGAGTAGGAAGACGAGCACCGACTCGATGCCGCCCGCACCGCCCGGAAGCGGCGTCACGCCGGCGATGGCGCCCATCGGGACGGCGAACATGATGATCGAGAGCTTCACCGGCACGCCGATCGCCTCGAACGCGAGCCAGAGCCCTGCCATCTGGAGGAGCCAGCCCAGCGCCGAGTAGCCGAGCGCGAGTGCCAGTCCCCGCGGGTTCGCGGCGACCCGTTCGATGGCCTCGAAGAAGTGGTCCACGCGGCGTTTGACCGCTTCCCGGGACGGCGCCGAGACACCGGGGACGTGGCGCCCGAGCAAATCGCCGACGCGGCCAAACAGGCCGATAGCGGACTCCTCGACACGGTTCCGGTTCCGCCAGAGCAGGATGGCGCCGATGGCGACGGTGGCGGCGAGGACGACCACAGCCCCAGTTGCCAGCCGGAGGTCCTGGCTGAACGTCACCTCGGTGGCGAAGTAGCCGGCGCCGATGAGTGCGAGGCTGATCGAGGGGACGAAGTTGAGCGTGTCGACGCTCGCGATTGCCGCCAGCCCCGTGCCGTACTCGGTATCGGTCGTCTGGGAGATGAGCAGCGCCGTCACCGGTTCGCCGCCCGCCTGCCCGAATGGGGTGATGTTGTTGTTGAACATCGCGCCCGAAAACACGAGAAACGTCCGAACCGTCGAGGTCTGTTCGCCCAGCACCCCCAGCACGGTTCGGAGCGCGAGGCCCCACGCGAACAGCCAGCCGAGTGTGACGAGGATGACCAGCCCGACCGTGCTCCTGTCGGCCCGGGAGAGCTGCTCGACGAGATCACCGACGCCGACGAGATAGAGCAACAACGCAAGCACCGCGATGGCGCCGCCGAAGCCGACGAGCGTCGTCTTCAGCTGGTCGGTGTCCATGGCCGGAGGGACTCCCGGCACGCGTTTGAAGGCTCCGATGGCGGTCAATCCTCGGGACGCCGACTCCCCACGAGAACGCGGACGGGCGGCATTTATGCCCTCGGCGCCGACAGCGACGCCATGGACGAGCGAAGCGCGCTTCGGTCGCTCGCGGCGACGCTCCCGGCGGCTGGCGACGACGCTGCGATCATCGACGGGCTGGCGATCACCACGGATATGCTCCACGACCGGGCTGATTTCCCGGCAGGAACCACTCGCTACACCGCTGGCTGGCGGGCGGTCGGCGCCTCGCTCTCCGATCTGGGCGCGATGGGCGCCGCGGCGACCTGTGCCGTTGCCGTCTACGCCGCCCCCGAGTTCAACCAGACCGAGATCGATGCGTTCGTGCGAGGCGCTCGCGAGGTGTGTGACCGTGTCGGCGGTGAGTACGTCGGCGGCGATCTCGACGAGCACGTGGAGTTCACCACCGCCACAACCGCCGTTGGCCGTGCAGAGTCACCGGTCTACCGGGATGGCGCCTCGGCCGGCGAGGCGGTCTGTGTCACCGGCGAATTGGGACGGACGGCGGCCGCACTCCGACGGTTCGAGGCCGGTGACGCCGATACGGGGAACGAACTGTTCCAGTTCGTGCCCCGGGTCGCGGCTGGCCGCGCGCTCACGGACCTCGCGACCGCGATGATCGACTCGAGCGATGGGCTCGCACGGTCCCTCCACCAGCTCGCAGCGGCGAGTGACTGCGGCTTCGCCATCGAGTGGGACCAGCTCCCCGTCCATCCCGCCGTCGAGGCTGTCGCCCAGGACGAGGCTGACCGCCGGGAGTGTACTGCCCACGTCGGCGAGGATTTCGAACTCGTGTTCACGACGCCGGAGCCGGACGCAGCGCTGGCGGCTGCTCGGGGGGCAGGAACCGACGCAACAGTGATCGGCGAGGTGACTGCAAGCGGGGTGACTGCTGACGGTGAGGCGCTGCCGGACCGCGGCTACACCCACGGCGGGGAGTAAGCGGAGCGAAAAACGGGAGATTGCGTCAGACCGTCGCGATTTCGATGGGCACCAGCAGGAAACAGAGCCCCCCGAGCACGAACGTCAACACGCCCACGAGCAGCCGCTTCCAGCCGATCGGCGTCTCGTCGATCGGATCGGCGGCGCCGCCGAGCGAGATGAACGCCGCGAGCAGGCCCCAGAATGCCCAGAGGCCGACCGAGTCGTTCAGCCCGAGGCCCTCGACGTACCACAGATACGCAGCAAGTGTAAACAGCACGCCCGGCACTATCGCCGCGATGCTCTCCTGTCTCTCGCCGACGATGGCGCGGATGATGTGGCCGCCGTCAAGTTGGCCCACCGGCAGCAGGTTCAGCACGGTGAAGAACATCCCGACCCAGCCGCCCATCACGACCGGGTGCATCACCTTGTTCGAGGCCTCGTAGCTCGACGGCTCACCGAGTGCGCCGGCGATGAGTTCCAGCATCGGCGGATTATGAAAGAGGATGACCTGCCCGCTGCCGCCGAGCACGCGCTGGGGCACCGTCATCGGGTCGAGCGAGACGCCAATCGCGGTGACGACGATGGTTGCGGCGAGTCCCGCGAGCGGCCCCGCAGCGCCGATATCGAACAGGGTCCGGCGGTCGGGGATACGGCTCCGCATCCGAATGATCGCCCCCATGGTGCCGAACGGGACGAAAAACGGGATAACGTAGGGGAGGCTCACGTCGACGCCGTGGTAGCGCCCCATCGTGTAGTGACCCAGTTCGTGGGTCAACAGCACCCCGAGCACCGCGGCGGTGAACGGCCACGCCTCCAGTATCCGGAGCGGGTTCGACATGACCGCCGAGACCGGGATGTAGTACCACGCGGTGGCGCCGACGAACAGTGTCGAGAGGATCGTCGCGAACAGCAGTGCGACGTTCACCACCGGGAACCCGCTGCGCTCGGCGGCGGTTCCAATCGGTCGGGCGACGAGCAGGTCACTGCTCTCCTCGCCGCTGGCGATTCGTAGTTCGTACCCCGCATCGTGGAACGCGGGGACGAGTTCGTCTGCGAGACGGGAGTGAGGGACCAGGGACTCGCCGTAGTAGAAAATCCGGTTCCCTTCATGCCGGACTTGCGTGAGGTGGAACCACGAGTCGAGGGCGTCCGGCTGCGGATGGTCGCCGTCCTTCCGGCCACCCGAAAGCGAGGCTGTCCCGGAGCTATCTGCCATTATCTGGCATTATCGTCGCTCGCGCATAAGGCTGGCTACTGTCGAAAAGCGGGGAGGCCGCGGGATGGAGGGCCACGTCGCGGGGGTCGGCGAAACGATGCGAGTTGTGACGTTGGTGCGTTCGTCGTCGAGTACGGCGTCGACGATTACGCGCTCTCGACGCGCCAGGTCGTCGCACTCGTGTACGACCACTTCTCGACGGAGAGGTCGCCGGCGGAGTCGCTGAGTTTCACCATCAGCGCGCCGATCTCCTTCGGTGAGAGCTCGACCTCGTCGGCGATGAACTTGCTCTTGAAGTACATCTCGCCTTCGTCGATCTTCTCACGGAGGTAGCGGGTGAGCCGCTCCTCTTTCGAGAGATCGTCGTCGCGGCTTGTGTTCGCGCCATCGGTGGAGGGGGTTCGAGTTGCGCTCATTGTTTTCGCCTCACTCCGGGCCACGACCTGGGGGTGGATATAAAGTACAGATTATCGGGGTGAGTTCGCCCTGTTTCAGGCGGTTCTCGCCGGAAAATGGCGTAAAACGAATAGTTTATAACGGGCTAAAATACTATCAGACCTTTCACAACTGCTTCTAAACCGCTCGTTTCGTAATCTGTACGGAACGTCATCGGTACCTGGAAATCACAGTTTCCGGGAGCGACCCGGCGAAACGAACGTTCCCATCACACCCACCGCGGAGTCACGCGCGGTCGTGGACCCAGAACTCCTCGTCGTCAGTTGTCTCCTTCTTGAACAGTGGAACCTCGTCTTTGAGCCGGTCGATACCGTCCTCGACGGTCCGAAACGCCTCTCGCCGGTGGCCGGCGAGCACGACGACGAAGACGATGTCCTCGCCGTCGGCAACGACGCCGGTGCGGTGGTGCAACAGCACCTCGAACACGCCCTCGCGCTCCTCCAACTCGC
Source organism: Halolamina sp. (assembly GCF_036626355.1). Lineage (GTDB taxonomy): Archaea > Halobacteriota > Halobacteria > Halobacteriales > Haloferacaceae > Halolamina. Next base: position 8,733 of record NZ_JAZKRY010000074.1, read on the forward strand.
TCGCGATGGTGCGCATCCGGTCCTCGGCGACGCCCTCGTACTTCTCGAACTTCAGATGGGTTGTTGGGCTATCGTCCTCGGCGTCTTTCCGGCGTACTCGCCCGGTGAACGTGGCGATGGCGCCCGAGCGGTGGGCCAGCGGGGCCTCCGTTGCCTCCGCGACGAGCGCTTCGAGCGTGATGTGCGGGTCCAGCGCATCCACTTCGGCGGCCAGCGCCACCGGGTCGAGTTGGCTCGCGTCGTCGACGCGCCGGAGCACGTCCCCCGGGACGTCCCGGTCCCCCACAACCACGGTCGGGAGCCGGAGTTTGGAGAACCCCGCGACCAGCGCGTAGTCGTACGCCGGTGCCAGCGAGTCGAGCAGTTCGTCGAACGAGCGGTCCGTCCCTGCGGCGGTCCAGTTGCCGTCCGCAGTTAGTTCGAACCGGCCGTCCCCGTCGATATCGAGCGGGTCGGCGCGGTCGACCGTGGCGACCCGACCATCGAGCCGTGTCGCGATGTCGTCGCGAACGGCTGCCGCATCCGTCCCGACGATGGAGAGTGCCTGCATATGATTACCGCGGGGGGCGACCGGCTTAGACCTTTGCTCGTCGGCCCGTGACCACCGTGTTTAAGAGCGCGACACCGGTAGCTCCGGTAATGCGAGTCGTCGTCTCCATCGGCGGTAGCGTTCTCGCGCCGGGGCTCGACCCCGAGCGCGTCGAAGGGTTCGCTGACGCCCTTCACGAGCTCTCGGACGAGGGCTGTGAGCTCGGTGCAGTGGTCGGCGGCGGCAGCGTCGCCCGTCAGTATATCCAGGCTGCCCGCGAGCTCTCAGCCAACGAGTTCCAGCTCGACGAGCTGGGTATCGGTGTCACCCGACTCAACGCCCGGCTCCTCATCGCGGCCATGGGGTACGGCGTCCAGCGGACGCCCGCGACTACCTACGAGGAGGCTGGCGAGGCCGTCCGCCGGGGTGACACCACGGTGATGGGCGGTGTCACGCCGGGACAGACGACCGACGCCGTCGCCGCTGCGCTTGCCGAGTACGTCGACGCCGAACTCCTGGTGTTCGCCACCAGCGCCGATGGCGTCTACACCGCGGACCCCGAAACCGACGACGGTGCCGAACAGCTCTCACAGCTTACTCCGGCCGAACTGGTCGATATCATCGCGCCGATGGACCGCGGCGCGGGCGCCTCCGCCCCCGTCGACCTGCTGGCGGCGAAGCTCATCGAGCGCTCCGGGCTCCGGACAATCGTCCTGGACGGGACGAACCCGGAGGCTGTCGTCGACGCCGTACTCCACGGGGAGCACACCGGTACCGACATCGTCCCCACGGGCGATGCGAACGAACCGACCTACTGGACCCAACGATGAGCAGCGAACAGAACACCGAGGCGAACGACGCGGCCAGTCCCACAACTGGGCCGACTGCTGGAAGCGACGCTGGCGACGATGGTGGCGCTGGCGACCACCACGCCTTCTGGGCCGACGCCGTCGCCGAGGAAGTCGAGGCCCGCGACCCGGACGAACCGGTCGTCATCAAGGGCGGCGTCTCCCCCTCCGGTATCCCGCATCTGGGACATTTCAACGAGATCCTCCGGGGCCACTTCGTGGCCGAGGTGCTCCGCGAGCGCGGCCACGAGGTGCGGCAGGTGTTCACCTCAGACGATCGTGACCCACTCCGGAAGCTCCCGCGCCGGCTGGCCAACGAGGAGTGGGACGTCGTCGAGCTCGGCGACGTGGACGCGGGGGCGCTTGGGAAGAACCTGGGCAAGCCCTACACCGACATCCCCGACCCGTTCGGGGCGTGCCACGACTCCTACGGCGAGCATTTTGCGGACCTGCTCTCGCAGGCGGCCGACATGGTCGACGTGCCCGTCGAGGTGCTCTCGAACACCGAACTCTACACCAGCGGCGAGTTCGAGCCCCAGATCCGGACGATTCTGTCGAACATCGATACGGCTCGGGAGGTGCTCGCGGGGTACCAGGACTCCGTCGACGAGAACTACTCGCCGTTCCGCGTCGTCTGCAGCGAGTGCGGCATCATCACCACCGACGTGACCGTCGAGAATCTCGACGCTGGCACCGTCTCGTACGCCTGCACGGGGATGACAGCGGGCGGGCGGGAGATCGAGGGCTGCGGCCACGAGGACGAGGCGACCCTGCGGGACGGCAAGCTCTCGTGGCGCTTCGAGTGGCCCGCCCAGTGGAGCCTGTTCGGTGTCGATTTCGAGCCGTTCGGCAAGGACCACGCCGAGGGCTCGTGGCCCTCCGGCGAGGATATCTGCCGAACCGTGCTGGGCGAGGAGCCCCCGGTGCCGATGACCTACGAGTGGTTCACGCTCAACGGCGAGCCGCTCTCCTCTTCCGAGGGAAACGTCGTCACCGTGCCGGAGGTCCTCGAACTGCTGGAACCCGACGTTCTCCGGTACTTCTTCGCGCTGGACCCGAACAAGGCGCGGGACTTCGACATCTCTCGGCTGGACCAGTTAGTCGACGACTTCGACCGCTTCGAGCGGGCGTACTACGGCGAGGTCGACGACGAGGAGCTGCGTCGCTTCGCCAACCGAGCGTACCCGTTCGTCGTCGCCGGACACCGTCCGCCCGCAAGCGGGACTGCGTCCCGCCCTGTGGACGAGGAACGTCCCGAGCGCACCCGCCTTCCCTATACGTTCGCGGCCGTGCTCGGGATGGTCGACGACCGGGAACTTCGGCTCCAGATGGCCCGGAACGAGGGCCACATCCCGGAGGACGCGCCCGAGGCGGTCGTCGACGAGGCGCTCGCACGCGTCGAGAAAGCCCGTGCCTGGGCCGAGCGCTGTGACAACGCCTACAACTACCGGCTCCAGACTGATCTCCCCGATGTGGACCTCGGCGACGACGAGCGCACGGCGCTCGATGACCTCGCCGACTTCGTCGAGAAAGGCCACGACGGCGAGGCGATTCAGGGTGAAATCTACGAGACGGCTCGAGAGCACGGCCTCGAAGTCGGGGACCTGTTCGAGGCAGGCTATCGGCTCTTCTTCAACCAGCCGCAGGGGCCGCGACTCGGTGAGTTCATGGGCGAGCTGGATCGCGCGTTCGTGGTGCAACGCCTCCGCCGGGAGAACTAACCGGCGGAATCCAACGCCTCCGCCGGGAGAACTAACCGGTGGCCTGGCGCGGCTCCACAAACTGTTTTGTCACGCTGCAAGAAAATCGACCATGGTCCGGCGGTCCCCGCCAGCGGCTACTCGACGCGGTGTGGCGCTTCTCGCGCTCGCAATCGTCACCGTCGCTATCGCCTATCCACCGCCAGCCACGGGAGTCCTGCCCCTGTTCGGAATTGGGAACCTGTTCCTTCTGCTGGGACTCTCGGTCGGTGCCCTCTTCGCCGCCGCTCTCGGCGGTTTCTTCCTCGCTCGGTCGGTCGCAGAACAGTTTCCGAGCCTCTCGACACCAATCGCCAGGCTGCTCGTCCCTGCGGCTGCGGTGGCACTTGTCGGTGCGTATCTGGTGACAGTCGCCGGCTTCCTTGAGGCCTGTTCGTCGCCCTGGTGGGTTTGGACGGTGGGGCTGTGTTTCATTATCGAGGAGCCGCTGCGCTCGACTGCGTCGACGACGCTGGTGCCCTCGTCGCGGGACCCGAACGCCTTTGCGTAATCGCGTCCTCCGTTTCACCAATGAATACGCTGTTTTGGGTTCTCGCTGGCCTCCTCGCCTACTCGGCGGCCGCCTACTGGGCGGACGCCCAGGGGTATCTCCCCGACTGGGTGAAGGTCCAGGGCCCGTTGACGACGTTCCACACGAAAAGTGGGCGGGTGTTTCTGAACTGGCTCGCCGGCCCCAAGCGGTTCTGGCGGGCGTGGACTAATATCGGTCTCGGGGCGACACTGGTGGTGATGGCCGGAGTGTTCACCCTGCTGCTCCAGCGGGCCATTGCCATCGTTCGGAACCCGCCGGCGCCGTCACCGGTGAACGACCCGCAGAACGTGCTGGTCATCCCCGGCGTCAACGAGTTCCTCCCGCTCTCTGTCGCTCCCGAAATTGTCGTCGGTCTGCTCGTGGGCCTCGTGGTCCACGAGGGTGGTCACGGTCTGCTCTGTCGTGTTGGTGACATCGATATCAAATCGATGGGGCTGGTCTCGCTCGCGATACTCCCAGTCGGGGCGTTCGTCGAACCTGACGAGGAGAGCCAGCGCCGTGCTGATCGGGGCGCCCGCGCCCGGATGTTCGCCGCCGGCGTCACGAACAACTACGCCATCACGTTCGTCGCCTTTGCGCTTCTCGTGGGGCCGGTTGTCGGCTCCATCGCCGTCGCACCGGGCGCGGCCATCGGCGGCGTGGTTCCAGGCTCCGCGGCGGCCGAGGCCGGCATCGAATCCGGTGACCGCATCGAGGGCATCGGCGACCAGGAAATCGCGAACGGCTCCGAACTCGAAGCGTATCTCGCCAACAGCACGCAGGGGGAGATCCAGGTGAGGCTGGGTGAGGGTACTGAAACAACCGTCTCACGCTCGCTACTGGTGACAACGATGGCACCAGACTCGCCGCTGGCTGCCGAGGGTGAGGGAGAGGCGGGGATCGACGTGAACGACACCATTGTCGCGGTCAACGGCACCGAGACCCGGACCGAGAAAGGGTTCCGCGATGCGATCGGTAACCGGTCGGCGGTGACGCTCGAAACCGCTGACGGCCGGACGACGACGGGCCCGATGGGTGTACTCGCCGTCGCTACCGCACCGGAGACGACGCCGGGCAGTAGCGAGGCGAGCGACCACCCCCTCGCCGCTGCCGGCTTCCCGACACAGGGACGGTTCCTCCTGCTGCAAATCGACGGAACGGTGACGCACACGCCCGAGGACGTAACGACGGCTCTCGAGAGGGTGTCAGCTGGTGAGGAGGTCACCATCGTCGCCGTTGTCGACGGCGACCGCCGCACCGAGACGGTGACGCTCACCCAGGATTACCGCGAGGGCGAGTCGGGCGGCTATCTCGGCATCTCCCCGCGAGCAGCCTATAGCGGTATCGAAACGAACAGCCTCGGCGTGAAGCCGTATCCGGCGGACTCGTTCCTCTCGCTGCTGACCGGCGGCGAGGGGTCGCTGCTCTCGCGGGCGCTACTCATCCTCGTCCTGCCGTTTATCGGCATCGTCGGTCTCGGCTTCGAGTTCAACTTCCCCGGCTTCGTTGCCGCCAATCAGAACTTCTACCAGGTGACCGGACCGCTCGAACCGCTCGGCGGCGGGGTGTTCCTGCTCGCGAACGTCCTGTTCTGGACCGGGTGGATTAACCTCAACCTCGCGTTCTTCAACTGTATTCCGGGCTACCCGCTCGACGGTGGGCGAATCCTCAGAGCCGCGACGGAGGCCGTAGTTGTCAGACTCCCGATCGAGGACAAACACACCGTGACGCGGACGGTGACGACCAGCGTCGGGCTGGCGATGCTGATCGCCCTCGTACTGGTGCTGTTCGGACCGCAGCTACTGGGGTAGGGCGTTTCGGACTCCGTTTTGACTCTGTTGAAACTCCATGAGTTCCGCAGTGTCGCCCCTGATAGTGATTACTGCGAATAGGT